>CAYZKE010000183.1:0-6735 GCA_964478505.1 uncultured Loktanella sp. | reverse complement strand
GCGACGGATCAGCCAGAGATTGCGCGAATAAATAATCACGCCCATGGACTGCCCCAGAATAAAGACCGGATCGCCTCGGTAGATCGCATAGGACAGCAAAACGGTCCCGCCAACGATCGAAAAATACCAGAATGCGACAGGCACAGTTGACCGCCCCGCCTTTTCGGACGCAATCCACTGCACCAAGAACCGCGCGGTAAAGGCCATCTGACCGCCAAGGCCGATCATAACCCACGTAAATTCCGCCCAACTGTCGACATTCAGAAACTCAAACATGGGGCAAATTTCCTGTATTGTGCCGCAGCACTTCCGACATTTTATTGACGCGCTTGCGCCGACGGATCAGCCAGCTGACCCCGATCAGATCAAAGATCCCGACGAGCCCGCGCTGGAAGTTATTGTATTTTGAACGGCCGGCACCGCGTTCACGGTGACTGACGTCAACATGTGTAATGTCCCATCCGTCGCGGATGAACAAAGCGGGCAAATAGCGGTGCATGTGGTTAAAGACCGGCAGCACCAGAAATGCGTCACGGCGAAACGCCTTAAGCCCGCAGCCGGTGTCGCGGGTGCCATCCTTCAAAAGCGCCGAGCGCAGCTTGTTGGCAAATTGTGATGCAAGCCGTTTCGAAAGCGTATCGCGGCGCCCCACACGCTGGCCTGCGACCAACGCCAGATTGCCGGACGTATCGGCCAGCAAAGGCGCAACCAGCTTAGGCAGCTCAAACGGCGGGTTCTGGCCATCCCCGTCCAGCATGGCAATAATTGTCCCCGTTGCGCGCAAGACTCCGCTATGGATCGCCGCACTCTGCCCGCCCACGTGAGGGTGCATCACAATAATAATGCGTGGCTCTTCGGCTTGCAGAGCGCTTAGAACGTCTTGCGTGTGGTCCGTTGAGGCATCATCGACAAAAATGATTTCATGCAGCGGATAGGCCGCGCCCGTTTCCAGTATCTCGGCCACCAATGTGGCGATGTTGTCCGCCTCGTTATGCACGGGGACCACGATTGAAACGTTTTGCATGTGTCGCTCGAACTCTCGTTTTGCGGCCGCCCGTGAAGAAAAGACCCATCGTGCAAGAGCTGTGATGCTCAAAGTCAATGCGCAAGACCCAAACACCACCGGTCGCGCAGGGGCCGTTTCGCGTGCATGTCGGCTAGCGAAGGGCACAAAAGAAGTCAATCTTGATCAGGTTAAAGTCACTTTTGCGACCGGTTTGTTCGTTGCGCATTTGTCGCTTTGCAGCTTGAGATAACTGCACCCACAGGCAAACTTCCGCTCAAGAGCCAATCTACCGACGCACGACAAACAGATCGTGTAAGGTGTCACCGGTTTCAGAAAGCGCGCAAGACTTATAAACACACCGACCAGAACGCCCCCTGCGTAGCAACGCCACGCTTGAGGCTGTGGGCGGCACCGCCGTCTACCTCGCCTTCGAGGCCGGAGGCTGAATCATTCGCGTCAATGGTAGCTATCACGTGCCGGGAATGCCGCAGTCGGACAATCTGTCAGCACCGCGCCCCATGTTGAATTCACCCGCTTACAGGTGCTTTGCGCCGTCGGGCGGGAAGCTTGGGGGCGGCAATCTGAACCTATAGGGTGGCTGTCAGTGTTGCGGGACGAAGCTGCCGTTGGGAAGAATCTTTTTAAACTCTGCTTTGACACTCGAAAACCTTCACCGCATCGGTGTCGCCGCCGCAACTCGTAGATACTTCAGTATCGTCTTATGCAGTGTCTTTGAGGCGATACGCAGCGTCATGAGTTGTCGCGTTGACTACGTGAACTGATCTCTTATTTGCCTGATAATCCACGCGCGTGTCGCTGAGAACACAAGACTGTCGCCCGCGGTTTCGAGGCGCACACCGATCACATCATCCGGACCAATTTTCCAGCAATACATGATACCATCTTGGTCATTGAAGGCTTTCATGGTGCCCTTTTCCATATGGTAGGTCGTCCATGCTGTGAAGAGCGCGACATAGAGGGCTTTGTCTTGCTTGGGTACCTCTTGGCGAACCAGTGAATAACGTAAACAGTAGTCGCCTTCTCCTTCGATATCGGTTTTGAAATGACATCCCAAGTCCTTGTCGAACCGATGGATGCTGGTCGGTCGAACTTTATGTGGATCGGGAGGGACAATCGCGAATTCTTTGAGAACGGCTTCATCGTCGGCAAGAATGGTCGACACGACACAATTGGCACGGTCATGAAACGCAAGTGCATATGGGCCCCAATCACCGTCCGGAAATTGCTGAACCAGTTGGGGTCCATCGACTGCTCGCGCAGTCTTCTTTTGCTTCCCCGCTACGAACGCCCAGATGAGAAACAAGGTAAGGCAGGTGACGCCGACCAGAACAACAGTCAGGATAGAGGCGGACAAAAATCTGAAGATTCCCGAAAGTCCAACTGCTCCACTCTGAATCGCAAAAAATCCAGAAAGGGCCAGTACCAGAGGGAAGAGAAAAAAGAGCCTTCTTTTGTGCATCGCAGCCTCAGGTTATCGATGGCTTTCGCCGTGTCGACGCCCAAAGCGGTTTTACCAGAGGGGCGC
Organism: uncultured Loktanella sp.; assembly: GCA_964478505.1. Classification (GTDB taxonomy): domain Bacteria; phylum Pseudomonadota; class Alphaproteobacteria; order Rhodobacterales; family Rhodobacteraceae; genus Yoonia. The sequence continues at coordinate 4,183 of CAYZKE010000183.1, read as the reverse complement.
GCTTTACGTTAGGATACAAGCTGCACCTCTATAGGCAAGCCAAAGCGATGACCGCCAAACGGCCATAATGGGTATTGGCCATGGTGCGTCATCGAAAAACGCTAGGTCCTCAGACCGGACATTCAAATGCCCCGCAGCAAGAAGAAGGTTGCGGCGCTGAGTCGACGGTCACTGCGACCTGAATACGTGTCTGTTACGAACTTGCATGCAATGAAAACTGAAAAACCAAAAAAGCGCACCCCGTTTGCACAGGGTGCGCTTTGCTGTGATAGATCGGCGTGCTTAGGCAGCTTGGATCTCGACAACCTCGATTTCGAAGTTCAGGTCCTGACCAGCCAGCGGGTGGTTGGCGTCCAGTGTCACTTCGGCCTCGGTTACTTCGGCCACGGTCACGGGAACAACCTGCCCCTGCGGTGTCTGCATCTGCAACTGCGTGCCGATCTCAAGCGGGATTTCGGCAGGGATCTGTTCGCGTGGCACGGCTTGGCGCGCTTCCGGGTTCGCGTGGCCATAGGCCTGATCACATGGCACGTTGACGGTCTTTTTGTCGCCCACGGTCATGCCGGGGATCGCGCTGTCCAACCCTTTGATGATCTGACCGGAGCCGACAACAAACTCCAACGGATCACGGCCTTCGGAACTGTCGAACATCTGCCCGTCGTTGAGTGTGCCGACATAGTTGATCTTTACGGTATCGCCTGTTTTTGCTTCGGTCATGGTCTCGCTTTCTCATCCTTTTCAAAATTTGAACGCGCACCCTATGCAATCATAGCAGGGGATGCAAACGCATTGCCCCTTTTCGCGGACGGGCGGGCGTGCCACGATGGATTTCACCCAATGGAGACCCCCATGCCCATCACCACTGCCGTCTTTGATGCCTATGGCACGCTCTTCGATGTCAACGCCGCCGCGATGCAGGCCGCCCAAGACCCCGCGCACGCGGGGCTTGCCGCTGTCTGGCCCGCATTGGCGCGTGATTGGCGGCGCAAGCAGCTTGAATATTCATGGCTGCGCGCCGTGGCAGACCGGCATTGCGATTTCTGGAAAGTCACGCAGGATGGTCTGGACTGGGCGCTTGAGGCGCACGGCCTGGCCGATCCCGCCACGCGCACCCGCTTGCTTGAACTCTACTGGGAACTCAGCCCCTATCCAGAAGTCCCCGCCATGCTGCGCGGCCTCAAGGAACGCGGCATCGCCACGGCAATCTTGTCGAACGGGTCCCCCGACATGTTGCAGGCGGCGGTGAACTCTGCGGATATCGGCGACCTGCTGGATGCGCTTCTGAGCGTCGAAGACGTGGGCGTCTTCAAGCCCCATACCCGTGTTTACGACATGATCGGCGCGCATTTCGGCTCTGCCAAGGATGAAGTCCTCTTCGTGTCGTCAAACGGCTGGGACGCCGCCGGTGCCGCCGGATACGGGTTTCAGACCGCATGGGTCAACCGCGCAGGCGAACCGGTCGACAGGCTCTATGCCACACCGCACCACCTGCTCTCCGACCTCACCACAATACCGGAGCTTTTGTGATGCCCAACTACACCTCTACCGACGGGCTGCGCCTGCACTACACGGACGAAGGCACCGGCTTGCCGGTCATTGCACTTGCCGGCCTGACCCGCAACGGCGCTGATTTCGACCATGTCGCGCCCCACCTGCCTGTCCGCCTGATCCGCCCCGATTATCGCGGGCGCGGGCAATCGGACTGGGCCGATCCCGCCACCTACACGATCCCGCAAGAGGCCGCCGATACGCTGGCGCTGATGGATCAACTGGGGCTGGAACAGGCGGCGATCCTTGGGACCTCGCGCGGTGGTCTGATTGCGATGATGCTGGCAGCGACGGCCAAAGACAGGCTTATCGGCGTCGCACTCAACGACATCGGGCCTGAAATTGCGCCAAAGGGTCTTGATGTCATCATGGACTACATCGGGCGCAACCCTGCCCAAAAAACCTATGCCGAAGCCGCCAAGGCTCGCGCAAAGCTCTGGACCCATTTCACCGGTGTTCCGATGGACCGCTGGCTTGCCGAAGTGCGGGCCCACTATCAGGAAACCGCCGACGGCCTGATCATCCGCTATGACCCGAAACTGCGGGACGCAGTGCTGGCCAGCGGCGCGCAACCCACCCCTGATCTGTGGCCCCTGTTTGATGCGCTTGCCGGTTTCCCTCTGGCCCTGATCCGCGGCGCAAACTCGGATTTGCTGACCCAAGCGACCGCGGATGAAATGCAACACCGCCGCCCCGATATGATCCGCGCCGACATTGCAGGCCGCGGGCACGTGCCCTTCCTTGACGAACCTGATGCCGTCGCTGCCCTGCACCGCTGGCTGGAGAAACTGCAATGAACATCGACATGATCCGCGCCGCTGCCACCCGCATCAAAGGCCATGCAAGGCGCACCCCGATCCTGACCTCTCCCTTTCTCGATGAGATCGCGGGCAGGCAGGTTTTCGTCAAGGCCGAGTGCCTGCAACACACCGGTTCCTTCAAGTTCCGTGGTGGCTGGGCGTCGGTCTCGGCCCTCTCGGACAATGCCCTGAAAACTGGCGTCATCGCATTTTCCAGCGGCAACCATGCCCAAGGCGTCGCACTTGCCGCCCGTGAACACGGCGCGCCTGCTGTCATCATCATGCCTGCCGATGCGCCCGCCGTGAAAATCGAGAACACCCGCGCGCTCGGGGCCGAAGTGATCCTTTACGACCGCGAAACCGAGGACCGCGACGAAATCGGCGAACGGCTGTCAGCGGAACGTAACCTGACCCTGATCAAGCCATTCGATGCGGAAATGACAATCGCAGGCCAAGGCACAGTCGGCCTCGAGATTGCAGAAGATATGACCGCACTGGGCGTGACCGAGGCCGATGTCATGGTCTGTTGCGGCGGCGGTGGTCTGACCTCGGGAATCGCCCTCGCCCTCGCTGCAGACGCGCCCGGCCTGCGCGCACGGCCCGCCGAACCGGAAGGTTTTGACGACGTCACGCGCTCACTTCAAAGCGGTAAGATCGAACGCAACGCGCGCTTGAGCGGGTCGCTTTGCGATGCAATTATCACCCCGCAACCGGGCAATCTGACCTTCCCGATCATGCAAAGGCTTTGCGGCCCCGGCGTAGTGGTGACCGAGGATGAATGCCTGCGCGCCATGGCCCTCGCCTTTGAACGCCTGCGCATCGTCGTGGAACCGGGCGGTGCGGCGGCCCTTGCTGCGGCGCTCTTCCATCCCGATGAATTCACCGGCGACGCCGTGATCGCTGTCGCCACAGGCGGCAATGTGGATGCCGCAGTCTTTGCCAAAGCGCTGGAAACACTGGCCTGACGGCAGAAAGACAAGATGATGCAAGAGCAGATGATCACACGCCCCGACGGCACCCGCATTCATGCCCGGATCACAGGGCCGCAGGATGGCCCCGCCGTGGTTTTCTCAAACTCGCTTGGCACGACCCTGCACCTGTGGGACGCGGTCCTGTCCCTCCTGCCCGAGGGCCTGCGTATCCTGCGTTATGACATGCGCGGCCACGGGCGGTCCGACGCACCAGAGGGGCCCTGCAGCATGGGCCAATTGATCAGCGACGCCGAAGCTGTTTGCGATGCCTTTGATATCAAAGATGCGATGTTCGTCGGCCTGTCCGTCGGTGGCATGATCGCGCAAGGGCTCGCCGTGAAGCGGCCCGATCTGATCCGCGCGCTGGTGCTGTCAAACACCGCCGCCAAGATCGGCAACCCCAAACTCTGGCAAGATAGGATCTGCTTTATCACAGCCAACGGTCTGGCGGCTGCCTCGGACGAAATCATGCGCCGCTGGTTCGGGCGCGATTGTTACGGAACGCCGGACATGGCCCCGTGGAAAGCAATGGTCGAGGCCACTTCGGTCGCGGGCTATACTGGCGTTTGTGCAGCCATCGCAGGCACCGATTTCTATACGCCGACCAGCGGCCTGCGCATCCCTGCACTGGGCATTGCCGGAACCGAAGACGGCTCAACACCGCCCGATCTGGTGCGTGAAACCACCGACCTGATCCCAGGCTCGAAATTCGCGCTGATCCGCCGGGCCGGCCACCTGCCCTGTGTCGAACAGCCGGGGGAATTCGCGCAGCACCTTTGTGACTTTTTCTCAGCAACGGGGCATTTGCGCGCCTAGCCCATTGAACGCGCTTGCAAACCCGACGGCGCAGACTAATCCTGCGCG
>CAYZKE010000182.1:5001-6753 GCA_964478505.1 uncultured Loktanella sp. | reverse complement strand
ACCGAACTGATGGGTGAGCTCAAGTCCCGGATTTAGCGTACAGATTACGTACACAGCCTGTACACACCCCGTGCATACACGGATGCATCTGGCAAAAGCCGCAGGACAGCCCTAAACTCTGTCAAAGAGTGACAAACTGGAGACTTAGATGGCGCGTGGTGCGGGTGGATCTGATGGCGGAACCGGCAGCTTTCTGATCGGGCTGATCATGATGGTGGGCGGCGGCTATCTGTTGCTGAACGGGATCGTCGTGCGCCCGAACTTTGGCTTTGGATCGCGGGTCTTTGGCATCGGTGGTGTGCCAATCACATCCGGCATGATCCTGATCCCGTTCATGTTTGGGGTCGGAATGATCTTTTACAATTCCAAAAACTGGTTCGGCTGGGGGATCGCCGGGGCGTCGCTGGTCGCGCTGATCTTTGGTGTGATTGCGAACATGACACTGCAGCTGGCACAGATGAGCGCGTTTGATCTGATCGTCATACTGGTGCTGCTGGTCGGCGGGATCGGGTTGTTCTTGCGGTCGCTCCGGGCTGGGTAATATGCCAACGGCACCATTTTTGGCGGATGCGCCCTTAGTTCAAAAGACTATATTTAAAGGAATCGTTTTTTTCTGCATCACTAATTATCTGATCCACCTATTTCCCATATCCATTATTGATCTGCTAGGTCTTTATCCCCAACCGATCAAAGAACGTCTCGCGACTGGTGATAGCGCGTTACTAAGAGAGTTATTGCCCCGAGCGAGCGCGTGGCTAGAACTGGCTATAGGTATTGTCATCCAACTCGGATTGGCCGCAGTTTTCTATGCATTTGCATTCACCAAAGACATCGTGGCTAGGCTAACCGGGATATCTAAAACGACGCAAATCAGTCTCTTGGCTCACTTCTCTGCATGGATCCTATTCTATGCGAGCGCGACCCCGCTTGCGGGTTTCTTATTTCAGAATTCTCACTTCCTTGCCAATACCCGTGCGGATGGAGCACCGCCCATTCTGCTCCTGACCATGGCTGCGTTTGGAGCTTTCGGGACGCTTGTCATAACATATGCACTGGTCGTTTCGCCCGACGCAATGAGCCGTGAGCTTGCAAAGAGTTTCAAGGAACGGTTCAAGCAATCTTGGCCCTAATACCCCAGCGCACACCCGTCTTTACGTGGATCACTGCCACCCTCAAGCACACCATCCTCATGCAGCAGGATCGCCTGTGACCCGCCGATTGCTGTATCGGGTCGCACAACGTTGTGACCCTTCGCGCTGAGTTCCGCTTTGACCGCATCGCTGTAGCCATCCTCGACCCGCAATTCGCTGCCTTCCGCAAAACTGCGCGGCGCGTCCATCGCAGCCTGTGGTGACAGCCCAAAATCGGTGACGTTGGTCACGAAGCGCGCGTGCCCGGTGGACTGGTACTGCCCGCCCATGACACCGAAGGGCATGTGGACCTTGCCGTCTTTCTTCAGCATCGCGGGGATGATCGTGTGCATCGGGCGCTTGCCGCCGCCAACCTCGTTGGGGTGGCCTTGCTCCAGGGTGAAACCTGCGCCGCGGTTCTGGAACAGCACACCGAACTTATCCGAAGCGATACCGGACCCGAAGGAGTAGAACACCGAATAGATCAGCGACACGCACATGCGATCTTTGTCGACAACGGTGATGTAGATGGTGTCTTTGTGCACCGCCTCGGCCCCGGGCAGGCCTGCGGGCATTGCTTTTTTGGGGTCGATCAGTGCCGCCAGTTTCGCCGCTGTGTCGG
>CAYZKE010000182.1:0-4901 GCA_964478505.1 uncultured Loktanella sp. | reverse complement strand
GTTCATCAGATAGAGGTTGCGCGCATGACCCGAGAGGTTATCCACCGATTGCGCCCAGTCGGAGGCCACGCGTTCTGCAACGGGAATGCCCGCCTCGGCGTAATGGATAGAGGGCGCAAGGAGTGCTTTGAGGCCCAGTTTGCCCCAGTCTTTCGACAGGCGGCAGAAGGCGTCAACCGCACCCGGGACGCTGACGGCATCGGCCGAGTATGGTGCGATCACATCGCCTTTGGCGCGCAGTTTTTCAGCGTCGATGCCAGCGGGTGCGCGGCCTGATCCGTTCAGCGCCACAACGCGGTCTTCACCCGGCGGTGTCATCAGCACAAAGCAATCGCCGCCGATGCCGGTCATTTGCGGCTCGCACAGGCCCAGTAGAACAGCCCCTGCGATGGCCCCGTCCATGGCGTTGCCGCCTGATTCCATCATTTGCACGGCAACTTTCGCGGCCAGCGGGTGCGACGTCGCGCACATGCCATTGGTTGCATAAACCGCAGAGCGGCCGGGGTGGTGAAAATTACGCATGGGATTTCCTTCTTGATGTTGGGTGCAAACCTAGACCGATCGCTGCCGGGCGCAACGGAAATGTTCAGGCTTTTCCTTTCCGCAGCGCAGGCGTAGCGTCAAAGCAATTGGAGGGAGAAAAATCATGCGTGATGTTTTCATCAAAGGTGCGGCCCGCACACCGATGGGCGGGTTTCAGGGGATTTTTTCCAATGTGGATGCGCCCGCCTTGGGCGGTGCGGCGATCAAGGCCGCACTTGCCGGTGCGGGCAAACCCCATGTTGATGAGGTTTTGATGGGCTGCGTTTTGCCAGCCGGTCTGGGGCAAGCCCCCGCGCGGCAGGCCGGATTTCTGGCGGGGCTTGATGACAGCGTGCCTGCGACAACCGTCAACAAAATGTGCGGTTCGGGCATGAAAACCACGATGATGGCCTTTGACCAGATCGCCCTCGGCGGGGCCGAAACGATGGTCGCGGGCGGCATGGAAAGCATGACAAACGCCCCCTATCTGATGCCAAAGATGCGGGCTGGTGCGCGGATTGGTCATCAGAGTGTGCAGGACAGCATGTTTCTGGACGGACTGGAAGATGCCTATGACAAAGGCCGCCTGATGGGCACCTTTGCCGAGGATTGCGCCGAGAAATACCAGTTCACCCGTGAAGCGCAGGATCAATATGCAATTGCGTCCCTGTCCAATGCGCTGGATGCAGAACGGTCTGGCGCGTTCGACAATGAGATCACCGCCGTCACCGTCCATTCCCGCAACGGTGAGGATGTTTTCACCCGCGATGAACAACCCGGCAAGGCACGGCCCGAGAAGATCCCGTCGCTGAAGCCCGCATTTCGCCCTGACGGGACGGTAACAGCGGCGAATGCGTCAAGTATCTCGGATGGTGCCGCCGCTTTGGTTTTATCCGCTGACAACAGCGGCGCGCGGGCGCGGATCGTGGGCCATGCCAGCCACGCGCAAGCGCCGGGGTGGTTTACGACGGCGCCTGTGCCTGCCGCGCAAAAGCTTTTGGCCAGGATCGGCTGGGACGTTGATGATGTGGACCTGTGGGAGGTCAACGAGGCTTTTGCCGTTGTGCCGATGGCGTTCATGCATGAGATGCACATCCCGCGCGACATTGTGAATGTGAATGGCGGTGCTTGTGCCTTGGGGCATCCGATTGGGGCATCCGGTACGCGCATTATCGTGACCTTGCTGAATGCACTGGAAACACGTGGGCTCAAACGGGGTGTCGCCGCCATCTGCATCGGTGGTGGCGAAGGTACCGCGATTGCAATTGAGCGGGTTTAGAAAGACATGAAAGATACGGCGATGCGCGTGAATTATGACGACCTGAGCAAAACCATTGCAGCCCTGACCGAAGGCGAGGACGACGTGATTTCCTTGATGGCAACCGTTGCCTGCGAGGTGCATCACAGCGATGACCGTTTCGACTGGACCGGTTTTTATCGGGTGACCGGCCCCGAGATGCTCAAGATCGGGCCGTATCAGGGCGGGCACGGCTGTCTGGTGATCCCGTTTTCGCGTGGTGTTTGCGGAACTGCCGCGCGCACGGGTGAAGTACAGCTTGTTCCCGATGTTGATGCCTTTCCCGGCCACATTGCCTGCGCAAGCAGTACACGCTCGGAGCTGGTGCTGCCGGTCCATGACAGCAACGGTGCGTTGTTGGGTGTTTTTGATATCGATAGCGATCAACCCGATGCCTTTGATCAGACGGATGTCGCGGGCATGCAGGCTGTCCTCAATCTCGCCTTTGCAAAGTAGCGCGCCGCTGGCAGTATCCGCAGCATTCAGCACAAAAACTATTATGCAAATGCGAAGGACCACGGTATATGAATATTTATGTCATTTTTTCACGGTGCGATCATGCGGGATGAAAATGTCACCGTTTCATCGCTTGGAGCGGACATAAGGTCCTTACGGAAGGCACGGCGGATCACGCTGGTTGATCTGGCTACGACTTTGGGCCGCTCTGTTGGCTGGCTCAGCCAGGTTGAGCGTGATTTATCCTATCCGGATAACGCCGACCTGACCCGCATCGCGCAGGCGCTTGATGTGTCGATTTCCAGCTTTTTGAAGGTTGCGATCCCACCCGAGGAAGAAGGCCATATCGTGCGATCCCATGCGCGCCGCCCGATCGGCAGCCGGACCGAAGGTTTGACCGAGGCGCTCCTGTCGCCTGATCTGACCGATGATTTTGAGGTCATCCATTCCGCGTTCGCGCCCCACTCATTCCTGCCCGAACCCCTGACCCGCCCGACCCAAGAGGTCTGTTACGTCGTCAAGGGACAATTCGAGATTGCACTGGACGGCAAGCACTTCAAACTGAAGGCAGGTGACAGTTTCCGCCTGCGCGGTCAGCAATTCCAATGGTGGAATAACCACGACACCACTTGCGAGATCGTCTGGGTGATCTCTCCTCCGATCTATTAGGAGGCGGTATGGCAATACATGGACAGTGTGAATGTGGTGCGGTCACCTTTGCGGTGGAAAACATCCGTGAGACAGTCACATTTTGCCATTGCAGCCAATGCCGCCGCAGCAGCGGGCATTACTGGGCCTCGACCCGCGCCGATACCGCTGATGTGACTTTCACCACCGACGAGGGCCTGTCCTGGTACAGGTCTTCGGATATCGCACGCCGGGGTTTCTGCAAAACATGCGGGTCCAGCCTGTTTTACCAGCCGATCGGCGCGGACCATCTTGGCATCGCCGCCGGTTGTCTGGACCTGCCGACCGGCTTGACCCCGGGCAAGCATATATTCACCGCCGATGCCGGCGATTACTACACCATTCCGGATGATGCGCCGCATATCCCACATTAGAGAAGGCAAACGATATGACTGATTTCCCAACCTCTGCGCGTGTTGTGATCATTGGTGGCGGTGTTGTCGGGGTCTCAACGCTTTACCATCTGGCCAAGAAGGGTTGGACCGACTGTGTCTTGCTGGAAAAGAACGAGCTGACGGCGGGATCGACGTGGCATGCGGCGGGCAACTGCCCGTCGTTCAGCACCTCTTGGGCGGTAATGAATATGCAGCGCTATTCGCTGGGCCTTTACAAAGGGCTGGCGGAAGAGGTGGATTACCCGATGAACTATCACGTCACCGGGTCCATCCGGCTGGCACATTCCAAAGAACGCATGCAGGAGTTCGCCCGCGCGATGGGCATGGGCAACTATCAGGGGCTGAACCTGCGGCTGATGACGCCGGATGAGGCGAAAGAGATGTATCCGTTTCTGGAAACCCATGATCTGGAAGGCGCGCTTTATGATCCTGATGACGGCGATATTGATCCTGCACAGTTGACGCAGGCCTTGGCAAAGGGTGCCCGCGAGATGGGCGCGAAGATCGAGCGCTTTTGCAGCGCCACAGGTGTGACCCAGCACCCCAATGGCACGTGGACCGTGCATACCGAAAAGGGCGATATCGACTGCGAAAAGGTGGTGAATGCCGCAGGCTATTATGCCCAGCGCGTCGGCGAATGGTTCAAACCCTATGGCGGGCGCACCGTGCCGATGGTGACGATGTCGCACCAGTTCTTCCTGACCGAGGAAATACCCGAACTGAAGGCTTGGACCGAGAAGATGGGCCATAAGGTGCCGTTGTTGCGCGATGTGGATAGCTCTTACTATCTGCGGCAGGACAAGAACGGGCTGAACCTTGGCCCCTATGAACGCAACTGCAAGGCCCATTGGGTGACGCCGGATGATCCGCAGCCTGAAGATTTCAGCTTTCAGCTTTACCCTGACGATCTGGAACGGTTGGAGTGGTATATCGAGGATGCAATGGCCCGCGTGCCGATCCTTGGCACCGCAGGCGTGGGCCGCGTGATCAACGGGCCGATCCCCTATGCGCCCGACGGGCTGCCGCTGCTGGGGCCGATGCCCGGCGTCAAGAATGCGTTCGAGGCTTGCGTCTTTACCTTCGGCATTACCCAAGGCGGGGGCGCTGGCAAGGTCGCTGCCGAATGGATCGTGGACGGTCAGACCGAGTGGGATATGTGGGCCTGCGATCCGCGCCGCTATACCGATTACACGGATCAGGATTACTGCCACCAGAAGGCGATGGAGATTTACGGCCACGAATACGGCATGCATTTCCCGCACAAGATGTGGCCTGCGGGGCGCGACAAGAAACTGTCACCGGTCCACGACAAGGTCATTGCCTTGGGCGGCCAGATGGGGGCCTATAACGGGTGGGAGCGCGCCAACTGGTTTGCCAAGGATGGCGATGACACCTCGCTTGAGGCAACTGAAACATGGGAGCGCGCCGGCCCTTGGCAGCCACGCGTGAAGGAAGAATGCGAAGCCGTCCGCGACGGTGTGGGCGTCCTGGACCTGCCGGGTTTTTCACGGTTCAATCTGGCGGGTGACGGTGCCGCCGAATGG
>CAYZKE010000181.1:0-6793 GCA_964478505.1 uncultured Loktanella sp. | reverse complement strand
CTTCATCGGCGGCATACTCAAGCATGCCAAAGCGCTCAATGCCATCACAAACCCGTCCACAAACAGCTACAAGCGCCTGATCCCCGGCTTTGAAGCGCCCGTTCTGCGCGCCTACTCTGCACGTAACCGTTCGGGTTGTGTCCGTATCCCATGGGCCGAAAGCCCCAAGGCAAAGCGCGTCGAGGCCCGTTTCCCCGATCCGGCAGCAAACCCATACCTCTGCTTTGCAGCACTGTTGATGGCTGGCCTTGACGGCATCAAGAACAAGATTGACCCAGGTCCATCTTCCGACAAAGACCTTTACGATCTGCCACCAGAAGAACTGGCAGCGATCCCGACGGTCTGTGGTTCCTTGCGCGAAGCGCTGGAGGCTCTGGAAGCCGATCATGAATTCCTGCTGGCCGGTGACGTATTCACCAAATCTCAGCTGGAAGGCTATATGGAGCTGAAGTGGGAAGAGGTTTACGCCTACGAGCACACACCGCACCCGGTTGAATACAAGCTTTACTACAGCTGCTAATCTCCCAAGTGTAAGAAAGCCCCGTCAGAGCAATCTGGCGGGGCTTTTTTGTTGTCTACGCGCGGGCTTTGCCCACGTTGGTTTATCAGACATGACGCATAGCTGGCCTTTGCCCGGCTCATGACGCAGCTGCGCTTGACGACCGAAACGCCTTAAATATCGGGCGATCGGCACCAGACTGCCGCATCTGTAAGCAAAAGCGAGAGTGCACAACCATAGACCTATGTGCCCTCCTTCGTTACGCTTCCCTCAGGCTGACAGAAAATATTTGCCTCACACGGTGAATTGCACCACCAAGCCTAATCATAAGATAAATAAACAGGGACAGAATTATGAAACTCGTAATTGGATTGGACGGGCGAAGCTCGGGGGAGAAAGCCCTCGCCTTTGCCAAAAGTCTGGCGAAGAAAGCCGACGATTGTGAATTGATCGTCGTCTATGTGATCGAATGGTCACCGTTTTCATTTCAAACTGCGGCTGAAAATGCTGAACGTCACAGGCGGCGCGAAGAGGAAATCTCGATCGCGCGCGAGAGGGTTGTCGATCCGGCTGTGGCCGATCTCAAAGCTGCGGGGCTGAATGCCCGCGCCATTGTGCGCCACGGCGATGTGGCCGACACAATCGATAGCATCGCGCATTCCGAAGGGGCGTCGCAGATTATCGTTGCACGTTCCAGCGAGGGTGGGCTCACCTCACGCATTTTCGGCAGCTCAACCGCAAGCCTCGTGATGAACGCCCGCGTTCCTGTCACCGTCGTCGCATAAGGAACAATCCAGATGAAAAATTTCAAAGTTTTGATATTGGCATTGATTGCCGCACTGTCTGTTGCCGTTCCCGCGCAGGCACAAGACGCTGCCGTTTCTCTTGATGCGCGCGTGAACGAGGCGTTTGCGAACGCCACGGGTTGGTTCGTTAACTTCATCTTCATGTCGATCCCCGGTACAAACTTTCCCTGGATCGTCATGTGGTTGGTGGTCGGTGCCACTGTTTTCACAATCTACTTTGCCGCCGTGCAGTTCCGGTTCTTCGGCCACGCAATCGCGCTGGTAAAGGGCGATTATTCAGACCCCAATGATGCGGGCGAAGTCAGCCACTTTCAGGCGTTGGCAACCGCGCTGTCCGGGACTGTCGGACTTGGAAACATCGCCGGTGTTGCCGTGGCCGTCGGCATCGGTGGTCCCGGGGCGACATTCTGGATGATCCTTGCGGGTCTGCTGGGCATGGCGTCCAAGTTCACCGAATGTACGCTGGGTGTGAAATACCGCAACGAATACCCCGATGGCACCGTGTCGGGTGGTCCGATGTATTACATCTCAAAGGGTTTTGACGAACTGGGTCTGCCCGGCGGGAAAATCCTTGCCGTGATGTTCTCGATCTTCTGTATCCTTGGGGCACTGGGTGGCGGCAACATGTTCCAGGCCAACCAAGCCCACGCGCAGATCACGCAGATCACAGGTGACTTCCCGGGTTGGATTACCGGCCTTGTCTTTGCCGCGATCGTCTTTGCGGTCATCGTGGGTGGCATCAAATCTATCGCGCGGGTAACCGAAAAAGTCGTTCCCTTCATGGGCATCCTCTATGTCGGTGCAGCCATTGTTGTGCTGATCGTCAACTACGACATGATCGGCTGGGCCTTTGGTCAGATCTTTGCCGGTGCCTTCACAGGTCTGGGTGTTGCGGGCGGTTTCGTCGGCGCGCTGATCCAGGGTTTCCGCCGTGCGGCCTTCTCGAACGAAGCGGGCGTTGGTTCCGCAGCGATTGCGCACTCTGCGGTGAAAACCAATGAACCCATCACCGAAGGGTTTGTTTCTTTGCTCGAGCCACTGATCGACACCGTAGTGATTTGCACAATGACCGCCTTGGTCATCATCATCTCGCAACAGCTGATCATTGATCAGGCGACAGGCAACTACATGCTGAACGAAGCTGGCACAGCGATCGCAACGATTGATGGCAACAGCGGTGTTGCACTGACATCAGCCGCCTTCGGCTCTGCCATTAGCTGGTTCCCCTATGTTCTGGCACTGGCCGTGATCCTGTTCGCCTTCTCAACCATGATCTCGTGGTCATACTACGGGTTGAAAGCTTGGACCTACCTCTTCGGCGAAGGCAAAACCACAGAGCTGGTCTTCAAGATCATCTTCTGCATCTTCATCGTGATCGGCGCAGCCGCAAGCCTTGGCCCTGTGATCGACTTCTCGGATGCCGCGATCTTTGCCATGGCGGTGGTGAACATCTTCTGCCTCTACTTCCTGATGAAAGTGGTCCGCAAAGAACTGAACTCTTACAGTGCCCGCCTGAAATCAGGCGAGATCAAGAAGTTCACGCACTAACAAGTGTGACATGAATGAAAGGGGCCGCGGTGCATGCTGCGGCCTTTTTTCGTGGCGCGGGGCTGGTTTGCCCACAGGACTGTGACAATCCATCCCCCTTCAATGCCTTGACACAACACCGCATCAGGTCACTCTGTGATCGGTTCCCACCGGAGGCATATGATGAAGAATTTTCCCGTCACGCTTACCCTGATCGCCCTGACGACACCCGCATTCGCCGATGTCACAATCAGCCACGGGTTTTCGACCTTCGGTGATCTGAAATACGGCCCTGATTTCACGCATTTCGACTATGCCAACCCCGACGCCCCCCAAGGCGGCACCATGAGCCAGCGCCAGCTCTTCGGCACCCCGACCTTCGACAGCCTGAACGCCTTCATCATCAAGGGCGACAGCGCCCCCGAGGTCAGTGTCCATATCTATGACAGCCTGATGGTGCGCGCCAATGACGAACCCGATGCGCTCTACGGACTGATTGCAGAAACCATCGAATACCCCGATGATTTTTCCTATGTCGTCTTCAACATGCGCCCCGAGGCCCGTTTCCACGACGGCACGCCCGTCACCGCCGCCGATGTCGTGTTCACGATCAACGCACTGCAAACCGAAGGGCACCCCTACTATCGCAACCTCTTGTCCGATGTGACCGCCGTGACCGCCGAAAGCGCGACGCGCGTCCGCTTTGATCTGGCCCCCGGTGCGGGAAGCGGCCTTTTGGGAAGCGTCGCGGAACTGCCCGTGCTGCCTGCACATTTTTATGACACCGTGGATTTTGCCGAAAGCTGGATGGATATCCCGCTGGGGTCGGGCCCCTATGAGGTCACGACCGTGGATGCCCCACGCACCATCACCTTCTGCAAAGACCCCGACTACTGGGGTGCGGACCTGCCCGTCAACGTGGGCCGCAACAACTTCGATTGCTTTACTTACGAATATTTCGTCGATGATACCGTCGGGCTCGAGGCCTTCGCCGCCGGCGAATACCATATGCGTGTCGAATACCGCTCGGCCTCTTGGGCGACAGGTTACGATTTCCCAGCGGCACAACGCGGCTGGGTCCAGCAACTCTTGATCCCCGATGGCCGCCCCGCCAATGCCCAGGGCATCTGGTTCAACATGCGCAATCCGGTACTGCAGGACATCCGCGTGCGCCAGGCCCTTGAATATGCATTCAATTTTGAATGGACGAATGATACGATCTTTTACGGCACCTATACCCGCAACGACAGTTTCTTTGAAAACACCGATATGCAGGCGACAGGTATTCCCGAAGGTGCGGAACTGGCGCTGTTAGAGGAATTCCGCGACCAACTCCCGCCGGAAATCTTTACCGAACCCGCCCATGTGCCCAACCCCGGCAGCGACCGCCCCCGCGACCGTGGTGATCTGCGCAGGGCAGGCGAGCTTCTTGAGGCCGCAGGCTGGACTGTGGGCGATGACGGGATGCGCCGCAACGCGGCCGGCGAGATCCTGCGCCTTGAATTCCCCGATAGCAGCCGCAGTCTTGAGCGGATCATGATCCCCTATACCGAAAACCTCAAAGCCCTTGGCATTGACGCGGAATTCGAAGTGATCGACCCGAGCGCATGGACCCAGCGCAGGCAGGCATTCGATTTCGATCTGTCCTCGACCGCATGGTCCGTCGCAACAACACCGGGGGCAGAATTGCGCGCCTTTTACGGGTCCGCCGCCGCTGGTGCAGAAGGCAGCAACAACCTGACAGGCCTTGCCGATCCTGTGGTGGACGCGCTGATCGAAAAGGTCGTTGTGGCCAGCACGCGCGAAGAGCTCACCACCACTGTGCGGGCGCTTGACCGCGTCCTGCGCTCCAAACATATCTGGATTGGCGGCTGGAATCTCGGGGCGCACCGTGTGGCGGTCTGGGATATCTTCGGCATGCCAGAGACCCCAGCCCCTTATGATTTCTTCCGCAACGTCGATTTCTGGTGGTTTGAACGTGACAAATACGATGCGTTGGTGGCTGAAGGGGCGCTAGACGGCGGATTGTGATCGAAACCCGGGATTTTTCGCGTGCCGCCCAATGATTGCGGTATAGGCTGAGGTCAGATTGCGATTCATTTCAAAGCATCAACTCACATGTCCAAATACCACCCTATCGACGTGCGCTACAAAGGCCCCTCGACCGCCTATCGCGGGTCGGCACGCCGGAAAGCAGAGCAACGCGCTAGCGTTTTCGCGCAAACCAAGCCACGTGCCGCAAAGACTGTGCCAACAGCCATCCCCAAAGTCAGACGCAGGTTACAACCACCAGTGGCCGACCCCTCCTCGCCAGCCAACTGGGTGACGCGGATGATTAGCCGCATGCGCAAAGGGAACCTTGTCTTAGGTCTGATCATTCTGGTGCTGATCCTCATCAGCAACCCACAACTCTTATGGGACATGTTTTCGCTGGACGGCACGCAGATGCGCACGATGCCTTAGGCACTGGACCCCCGGCCTGTCCCGAGGGTCGATTGCAGTAACATCTCTCACCTTGCTGCGATAAACAGGTCTGCCGATTGCCATCCGCGCGGCACCTTGCCATCAGGGATACAGACAGAGGAGGCCCCGCAATATGCCAACCGAAAAGCTCACCTTCACCGGACATGGCGGCGACACGCTTGCCGCACGCCTTGATCTGCCAAACGGGCCGCATCTCGCCACAGCCCTCTTTGCGCATTGCTTTACCTGCTCCAAGGATATCACCGCCGCGCGCCGGATCGCAGCACGTCTGTCCTCCATGGGCATCGCCGTCTTGCGGTTTGATTTTACCGGCCTCGGGCATTCCGAAGGCGAGTTTGAAAATACAAGTTTCACCTCGAACGTGGATGATCTGGTTGCCGCAGATAAGGCACTCGCCGCACGGGGCATGCCACCGTCCTTGCTGATCGGCCATTCGCTGGGTGGTGCTGCCGCCCTGAAAGCCGCCGCTATGCTGACGGGTATCAAGGCCGTCGTCACAATTGGTGCGCCCTTTGATCCCGGCCATGTCACCCATCATTTCGCCCATGCCATCCCCGAAATTGAGGATCAGGGCGTGGCCGAGGTTGACCTTGGCGGCCGCCCGTTCCGCATCAGCAAAGGCTTTGTCGAAGATATCAGCACGGCAAATCTGAAGGTCGCGATTGGCAATCTGGGTGCGGCCCTTCTGGTGCTGCACGCCCCCCGCGATGCCACCGTCGGGATCGCAAACGCCTCGGATATCTTCATGGCAGCCAAACACCCCAAGAGCTTTGTCACGCTGGACAATGCCGACCACCTGATGACAGGAGCAAAAGACGCAGATTACGCAGCAGATATGATTGCCGTGTGGTCGAAACGGTATCTGGAACTGGCGGAGCCTGAACCACGGGCTGCCACACCTGAAGGCATTTTGCGGGTGTCCGAGGCGGACGCAAACGGCTTCTTGCAGGATATCCAGTCCGGTCCGCATCATCTGCTGGCAGATGAGCCTGCAAAACACGGTGGCAGCAACAAAGGTCTTTCGCCCTATGGTCTTGTTTCCGCCGGACTGGGGGCCTGCACGTCGATGACGATCCGCATGTATGCGCGGCGCAAAGGCTGGCCTTTGACGGGTGTCAGCGTCGATATCAGCCATGCCAAGAAACACGCCGCGGACGCAGCTGATCCGGCGGATCGCAAGGTCGATCACTTTGAACGCACCATCGGGCTCGAAGGCGATCTGAGTGAAGAACAGCGCACCAAGCTGCTTGAGATCGCGGACAAGTGCCCTGTGCATCGCACGCTTGAGCGGTCATCGACCATCACCACCCATCTTGCATGAAAAAAGGCGCAAGCGTGATGCTTGCGCCTTTTCCAAGAATTGAAAGCGAAGCTTATGAGCGCGCGTCGCCGATCAGCTTCCACAGACCGGGGACCAGCAGCGCCGCAAGGCCCAGCTTGAGCGCGTCACCGATCAGGAAGGGTGTCATGCCCACTT
>CAYZKE010000180.1:5911-6797 GCA_964478505.1 uncultured Loktanella sp. | reverse complement strand
GGATGCGCTGCAATCGGCAGGCAGCACCGTGACCCATATCGACATGCCGCTGAGCCCGTCGCGGGTTTGGGCGGCGATGAACGGATGACCTTTTCCGGCGGGGGCGTGAAGATGCAACCGCCGGAATTTGAGTATTTTTGGACAAATGAAGACGGGAGCGACGCGGATGCTGTCCCCCTCTTGCAGGAGAAACAGAGATGTATGATTTCGAACTATTGAAACCGACCAGTCTTGCCGATGCGGTGGCTGCGATGTCTGGCGAGGATGCGCAGGCGCTGGGCGGGGGGCAGACGCTCATCCCGACGCTGAAACAACGGCTGGCGAGCCCTGCGACACTTGTGTCGCTGACGGGCATACCCGAAATGCAGGGTGTGTGTACGCGTGATGACGGGCAGTTGAGCATTGGCGGGGCCACGACCCACGCCACTGTGGCGGCGCAGGCAGGGGCCTATCCGGCGCTCGCGGCGCTGGCGAGCCATATCGGTGATCCGGCGGTGCGCAACCGCGGCACGATCGGGGGATCGCTGGCCAATAATGATCCGTCGGCCTGCTATCCGGCGGCAGCGCTGGGCAGTGGTGCCACGATTGTGACCAACGCACGCGAGATTGCGGCGGATGACTATTTTCAGGGCATGTTCGAAACCGCGCTGGACGAGGGCGAGATCATCACCGAAGTCCGTTTTCCGGTGCCGGAGGCGGCGCATTACGAAAAATTCCTGCAACCGGCGTCGCGCTTTGCGCTTGTCGGGGTGTTTGTGGCGAAATTCGCGGATGGCGTGCGGGTGGCTGTGACCGGCGCGTCCGAAGACGGTGTCTTCCGCTGGCCCGAGGCCGAGGCGGCACTGGCCAAGGATTTCCGCGCCGATGCGCTGATGGATCTGAAGAT
>CAYZKE010000180.1:532-5901 GCA_964478505.1 uncultured Loktanella sp. | reverse complement strand
AAAAATTGAATACAAAACAATAATAAGAGAGGAAAAAACAGGTTATTTTTTATAATCTTAAAACTTTTTTATTTTTTATAATAGCAAGATAACCTTCTAAATAAGAAATATCAAAACAATTCGATAGTTTTCTGCTATCTGAAGATCAATCCGATGAACATGATCGGTGATCTGCACGGCACCAAAGAGTATCGCGCCCATCTGGTTTCGGTGATCACCAAGCGCGCGGTGGCGGCGGCGGCCTGAACGCCAATCGAATAACATAAAGAAAAACGCCCCCTGCGATGCAGAGGGCGTTTTTTATTGCTCCGCAATGCGGGTTACTTGTTGGGAAGCGGCCCGATCAGCATGATCATCTGGCGGCCTTCCATCTTGGGCATGTTTTCCACACGCCCGACATCCTTGGTGTCTTCGGCCACACGTTCCAGCAATTCGCGGCCCAGATTCTGGTGCGCCATTTCGCGACCGCGAAACCGCAGGGTGATCTTGACCTTGTCGCCATTGTCCAGAAACTTGAACACGTTGCGCATTTTCACATCGTAATCGTTGGTGTCCGTATTGGGACGGAACTTGACCTCTTTGATTTCGATGATCTTCTGCTTCTTGCGGGCCTCGGCCTCGCGTTTCTGGGTTTCGTATTTGAATTTGCCGAAATCCATGATCTTGCACACGGGCGGGTTGGCATTGGGCGAGATTTCGACCAGATCCAATCCGGCTTCGTCGGCCATCACCATGGCACGGGCAGGGGTAACAACGCCGACATTTTCGCCGTCGGCCCCGATCAGCCGGATTTCATCCGATCTGATGTTTTCGTTTACGCGGGGTCCGGTGTCGCGCTGCGGAGGCGCGTTGTGAGGTCTGCGGGCTATGAGTTTATTCCTTTGATCATTGCTGAATTTTGAGGCCTTAACCTAGACGCGGGCCTGCAACACTTCAAGCCGCAAAATAAGCTGAACCCTGCCGATTTGCGGGATTTTTTCGATTGTACCTTCTGCTTTGTTGCCGCATTTGGCACAGGATGGTCGACCACCTGCAACAGGCAGGTGGCGCAGTTTTAATAGGATGTGAAAATGAGAAATTTGTGGGTATTGGCGGGCGTGGCGGTTGTTGCGATAGCCGGGTATTTGTTGTTCACCGGGGACAGCGCGCAAGACGTGGCGACCCAAGCGGAAACCGCGACAGAACAGACGACAGATGCTGTTTCGGACGCTGTTGAAAGTGCTTCGGATGCTGCCAGTGACGCAGCGCAATCGGTGACGGATGCTGTTGCTGAAACGGCCGAGCAGGCAGGCGAAGCGGCAGAGGCCGCAGTAGATCAAGCCAGCGAGGCGGCGCAAGCGGCGGGTGAAGCCGTCGAAAACACTGTTGAAAGTGTTGTTGAGGGGGCCAGCGAAGCAGTTGAAGCGGCAACCGACGCCGCGAGTGATGCCAGCGCGGCTGCGACCAGTGCCGCCAGCGAAGCGGCTGATGCCGCTTCCGATGTTGTGAACGAGGCGACAGAGGCTGCGAGCGAAGCTGCAGAGAGCGCGACACAAGCGGCAAGTGAGGCTGTTGAAGCCACACAGGAGGCTGCGGAAAATGCTGTGGAAAGTGTTGCCGGTGCCGTGCAAGAGGCCACAACGCTGCCTGCGATCGATCCGTCGGTGATGACGGTGGAGGGTTTCAACCTTGACGCGGCAAACGATATGATCGACGCCTCGAACCTGAACGCGTTGCAAAAATCGACCCTGAAAAGCACGTTGGACGCATCTCAAGACAGCCCCGTCATGCTGAAAGTGGCGCTGGACGAGGCGAGAAACCTGTTGGGTCTGTAAGGAACAGACTTTGCAATTGTGTTGAAATTACCGCGTACCTGACTTGGGTGCGCGGTTTTTTCTTGGGCAAATGGCATTCCTCTGTCAGCGTGCGTTTCATCTTTCAGGAAAGGAGGCGCCGATGTCTGATCTTACCATCACCAGATTGACCGGAAATGTCGGTGCTGAAATTTCGGGCGTTGATCTGAACCGGATCAGTGACAGCCAGTTTGATACGCTGCGGGATACGCTGTTTGACCGCGGTGTTGTCGTTCTGCGGGGGCAGAATATCACGCCCGAGGCGCATATTGCACTGGCCGAACGCTTTGGCGATATCGACGTGAACCGGTTCTTTACGCCGGTTGCCACGCATCCGGTGATTGCCGAGGTGCGCACGCGCGCCGACCAGAACACTGTGATCGGCGGGACATGGCACAGCGATCATTCCTATGATCCCGAACCGGCGATGGCGTCGATCCTGGTGGCGCGTGAATTGCCGCCCTATGGCGGGGACACGTTGTTCGCATCGATGACAGCGGCCTGCGCGGGTCTGTCGGACGGACTGCGTGCGATGCTGGGCCAGATGAACGCGTGGCACAGTGACGGCAGTTTTGCGCAATCCGGGTTTGATATGGGCAAGGACGCCGCAGCCTTCCGCCCGCCAAGCCTGCATCCGGTGCTGATCCGCCACCCTGATACGGGCGCGCAGGCGGTGTATGTGAACGGTGATTTCACCACCCACTTCGATGGCTGGAGCAAGGAGGAATCGCGCCCTCTGCTGGACTACCTGTACCGGACCGTGACGCAGCCGCAATATTGTTGCCGCGTGCGCTGGACACCGGGAAGCGTTGGGATTTGGGACAACCGCACGGTGCAGCATTTTGCAACGGCGGATTATCAGGGCCACGCCCGTCTGATGCACCGCATCACGGTCAAGGGGCAGGCTTTGACAGCGTGAACGCAGGACGCGTGCCGGTTGCCTTCAGCCGACGAACGCCTTTTCGACGACGTAATGCTTGGGATCGGAATTGGCACCTTCTTCCAGGCCGAACCCTTCAAGGATTTCCTTGAGATCGGTGTTCAAACCCAGCGATCCGCACACCATGGCGCGGTCTGTTTCGGGGCTGATGCCGTCAATTCCCAGATCCTTGAACAGGGTGCCGTCGCTCAGAAGTGTGGTGATCCGGCCCATTTTGGGGCTCTCTTCGCGCGTTGTGGTGGGGTAATAGGTCAGCTTTTTCAGGTTTTCGGCGCCGATCAACTCGCCCAGCAACTCGTCAGAGCGGATATTATCGACCAGCTGTCGGCTGTATTCCAGTTCGGCCACATCGCGGCAGGTGTGGGTGACGATGACCTGATCGTAGTCTTCATAGGTTTGCGGATCACGCAAGAGCGAGGCAAAGGGCGCAAAACCGGTGCCGGTGGCAAAGAACCAGCAGCGTTTGCCGGGCAACAACGCGTCATGCACCAGCGTGCCAACCGGTTTGGGGCGCAATATGATCTGATCACCGGGTTCGATATGTTGCAAGCGGCTGGTCAGCGGGCCGTCCTGTACCTTGATCGAATAGAATTCCAGTTCGTCATCCCAAGACGGCGAGGCAATGGAATAGGCACGCAGCAGCGGGCGGCCATCGTCCTTCAAAAGGCCGATCATGACAAATTCACCCGAACGGAACCGCAAGGAGGCGGGCCGCGTCACGCGGAAAGAAAACAAACGGTCCGTCCAGTGGGTAACGGACGTGACTGTCTGGGCATCGGGCAAGGTGGGGACTTTTACGGCGGTGGCTTCGCTCAAGGGTCTGATCTCGGTCATGGTTTAAATCACTGCGGGCGCAGGGCTCGCATGCCTTCTTTAGGATGTGTGGGGAGCAGGGGAAAGGGGACAATCAGCCGCGCAGGCGGGCCTGATAGTCGTGGTCCTTCCAGTTGGCGCGAAAGACCCAGTCTGTTTCGGGCTGGCGGGCGGCCAGATCATCGCTGATTTCAACCTCGTCAAATCCGGCGCGGCGGGCCATGGCATACTGATCCGAAAGCACATGGCCGCGTGCGCGCAACCGGCCGGTAAACCCGCGCAGGCGCAGCTGGCGCGCGATGGTAAAACCACGCCCGTCGGCGCTGGACGGGAAATCAACGCGGATCATTTGCAATCCCGGGCTCAGGCGGACCTGTTGCGGGTCCGCGTCTGATGCCAGATCAAGGGCGCAAATGTCGTTTGCGGCTGTGTCGGGCCCACAAAACCCGTGTTGCCACGTCTCGGGGCCGAACCCTGTATCGGTCACTATGACGGTCATGTTGCTTCTCCTGTTCGCACCAGTTTGCCGTTCACAAAATGGATGCCGCATTCGTCTTTGGTTTGATCGCGCCAGCGTCCGGCGCGCGGGTTTTCATCTGCCGCCACAGGGGAGGTGCAGGGCGCGCACCCGATCGACGGATAGCCCTGCGCCACCAATGGGTGACGTGGCAGGCGGTTTTCGATCATATAGGTTTGCACGTCTGCGGCAGTCCAATGGGCCAGCGGGTTGATCTTGATCCGGCCGGTATCAGGCTCGGCCTCGAAAAACTCCAGCGTGGCGCGGCGGCCGGACTGAAACCGTTTGCGTCCTGTGATCCAGCCATCATATTCGGCCAGCACCTGATCAAGCGGGGCTGTCTTGCGCAGGGCGCAGCAGGCATCGGGATCGGTTTTGTGCAATGTGCCGTCCGGGTCTGCGACGCCTGCGTTCGCGGCGCGGATGATACGCACATTGCGCAGCCCCAGCTTTTCCGCGACCTCTTGCTGATAGACCAGCGTTTGGGTGAACAGCATTTCGGTGTCGATGAAAACCACCGGTGCGGCGCGGTCCTGCATGGAAACAAGGTGTAACAACGCCACCGATTCCGCGCCGACCACGTCTGTCGCGCTGTGGTGGCGATAGGCCGTGTTCAAGGCGGCGACCCTGTTGTTCAGGTCCGCATTTGGCGCGCCGCCAGAGGTTTTTGATCCTCCGGCAGGGGTGTTTTTCAGCAATAGAAGCGCCGGATCAGGCTGCATTGGCCCGTGCCTCGGGGTAAAGGGCTGCTTTGAACGGGGCAAGGCCCAAGCGGTTATAGGTCTCGATAAACCGTTCGTCCGCGTTACTGCGTAGGTCCAGATAGGCCTCGACCAGACGTTCGATCGCAGGAACAATCTCGTCCGCGGAAAAGCCGGGGCCGGCGCCGCGGGCATTGAGCGAGGCGCGACCGAGGAGCGGGCCGCCGGTCTTGGCCGCCATGCCGGCCAGATCCGCTAGGGACAGCGGCTTGGCATCGACGTTCACCCCGGGGCGGGGCACGACCTGACCGTCCTGCCAGTCGACCATGTCCGCATCGAGACTCCAGAGCGCGGCCGCCCGGGCCTTGAGTTGCGAGACGATGTCGCGCGCGGCCTCGATCACCGCCATCCCCGTGGCGAAGGTCACCCGGGACCCGCCGGTTCCGTTGGAGAAGGCCGCCGCTTCCGTGTCCGCGACCACGACCCGGACCGACTCGTAGGGCACGCCGAGTTCCTCGGCGGCCATGAGCGCCATGGACGCACGGGAGCCGCCGATGTCCGGGCTG
>CAYZKE010000180.1:0-522 GCA_964478505.1 uncultured Loktanella sp. | reverse complement strand
CGCGCAATAATCCATGCCGGGGCAGGCGATGATATCCGAAATCAGGCCGATATTGGCGGTGGCAAGGCCATGGGCGCGCAATTCTGCATGCAATGCAGGCAGATCAGAGCGGTGCACATGGGGCAGGATCACGTTCTGTTCGTGGCTGATGCGCAATTCGTCATGGCCATAGGCACGGGCCAGATCGGCCATTGCGCGCATCTGGCCTGATGTGGCATCGCCCGGTGTGGCGCCAT
Source organism: uncultured Loktanella sp. (assembly GCA_964478505.1). Classification (GTDB taxonomy): domain Bacteria; phylum Pseudomonadota; class Alphaproteobacteria; order Rhodobacterales; family Rhodobacteraceae; genus Yoonia. The sequence continues at coordinate 286 of CAYZKE010000180.1, read as the reverse complement.
GCGCCTTCAGGCTGATCGACACGATGGCGTATCCGTCCGCACGGTGATCGGCCAGATTGGTATCGGCCCAACTGCGAAAGACGGGATCGCCCGCGTAGGCTGTATCAAATGCCGCCGTGTCGCCGGATTTAAAGGCGGGCGGGGCAAATTGCGCCTCGATCGCGGGCAAAAGGGTTTGGTCAACTCCCGAAAATGTGGGCCGGATCTGGGCAAACCGGTCTTCCACGCGGGCGCGGATATCGTCGATCCCGTTTTCGTGCACGGTGATCTTGATGCGGGCCTTGTA
>CAYZKE010000179.1:2632-6851 GCA_964478505.1 uncultured Loktanella sp. | reverse complement strand
ATGTTTGCGAAACGTATGGCTGCCATCTCGCCCAATGGCGGACAGGGATTTGGCCTTTGGAATTTGGTGAACAAGTTCACGCTTGCCTTCGCCGCGGTGGTTTTGCTGCCGCTACTTGAACGATCCGGTTTTCAGGCCGGGGCAACTGATTTGCCCGCTGAAGCCATCACGATGCTGACGGTGCTCTATGCACTGGTGCCATCGCTATTGAAAATAGCGGCAATCGGTTTGCTGGTTGCCACAAGACTTGAGGACTAAACGATGTCGTTTATGACCTACATTCTGATCGGCGCTGCGTTGATGGCTATCGCCGTATTTCTGCGAGAGCGTTACGTGTCGTTCTGGGCGCAGAAATCCGATGATTACGCAGATGGCCCGATTTTTGATATCCGCGAACGGTTCAACGGGCCGATTGTCTGCGAAGGTGTGATCTATGGGCCGACCGGTCGTGTGTCTTCCCGTTTTGTGGCGGACTTCGAGGCCTCGTGGAACGGCAATGTCGGGACCATGAAAGAGATTTTTCATTACGACAGCGGGCAGGTGCAAGAGCGCGAATGGACACTCACCCTTGGCAATGACGGGTCAATCAAGGCTGATGCGCCTGATCTGGTTGGGTCCGGTCATGGCGCGCAGAAAGGCTCGGCGGTTTCCCTGAACTACCGTATCAAGCTGACCGAAGAGGCAGGCGGCCATGCGCTTGATGTGACAGACTGGATGTATCTGATGTCCAACGGGTCAATCATGAACCGCAGCCAGTTCCGCAAGTTCGGGATCAAAGTGGCCGAGCTCGTCGCGACGATGCGCCCCAAAGACAAAGCCTACGCAGGAGAATAACCGTGAAAAACTGGCAAGGAAAACGATACTGGCTTGTAGGCGCAAGCGAGGGGCTGGGGCGTGAAGTCGCCTTCAGCCTTAGCCGCGCAGGGGCCGAGGTGATCGTGTCTGCCAGATCCGAGGACCGGTTGAAGGAACTGGTCGCGGAGCTTCCCGGAAAAGCCTCTTACATCGCTGTAGATGTCGCCGACCGCGCGGCGGTTGAGGCCGCCGCGAAAGAAGCAGGCGAGATTGATGGTGTTGTCTATCTCGCAGGCGTCTACTGGCCGATGAAGGCGCAGGAATGGGACAATGAGAAGGCGGACATGATGGGCGAGGTCAATTTCCTTGGCGCGTCACGTGTCGTGGGGGCCGTCATCAAGGATATGGTCGCGAAAGGGGCGGGGCACATCGTACTTGTTGGTTCGCTGTCCGGTTTCCGTGGTCTGCCCGGTGCGATTGGTTACTCGGCGTCTAAGGCCGGGCTGATGTCTTTGGCGGAATCAATGCAGGCCGATCTGCGCACATCGCCCATTGAGGTGCAGCTGATCAACCCCGGTTTCATCAAGACACGCCTGACAGACAAGAACGATTTCACCATGCCGTTCATTATGTCTGCAGAAGATGCCGCCAAAGAGGTGTTCGAGCATATGAACACCGACGCCTTCAAGAAAAGCTTTCCCATGCTCTTTTCATGGGTCTTCCGTCTGTCGCAGTTCATGCCGGACTGGATGTACTACAGGCTCTTTGGCGCAAAATAACGCCTGCTATCGCGGCATCGGATTGGTGGCGTTCTTATAGGGTTTCCAGTTTTTGATCTCTGGATAATACCGCTGGCGCCAGTCCTTGACGCGCGGGTTCATGATCTTACGCCATGCAGGCGGGACCAGCGCGATCATCGTCATCAGCGGATAACCATAGGGCAGTTGCGGCGCATCATCATCATCGTAGGTCTGCAGCAACGGAAACCGCCTGTTGGGTTTGTAATGGTGATCCGAGTGCCGCTGCAGATTGATCAACAACCAGTTGGAGGCCCGCTGCGATGCATTCCATGAATGCCTTGGCAGCACGTGCTCATATTTGCCATCGCCCAGGTGTTTCCGTGTGAGCCCGTAGTGTTCCACATAGTCGACCAACTCGAGCTGAAAGACAGCCCAGAACGCCTGCGTTGCGAACAGGAACACGCCCCACCAGCCACCAATGCCCCATGCAAGCAGGACAAAACCGGCCTCAAGCGCCCAATATCGCCAGAACGGGTTGGACCTATGAAACCAGGGCAATTCCTTGCGCGCCAACATCGCCTTCTCGGCTTTGAAGGATGACACGAGCGATTGATAGAGAACACGCGGAAAGAAACGGTAGAAGCTTTCGCCATAGCGCGCCGTCACCGGATCGCGTGGCGTGCCAATATAGCGGTGGTGGACCAGCAGATGCTCGGACCGGAAATGCGCATAAAGCACCGATGACAACAGGATATCGGCCAGCCACCGTTCCAGCTTGGGCTTCTGGTGCATCAATTCATGCGCATAGGTGATGCCAATCGTTCCGGACAGAATGCCAAGTGCCGCAAAAAGCAACCACTGCTCGACCGGTCTCAGATGGTTGGTTTGCACCACATAGACCATGATCCCGAAGATTGTGAGCAACTGGAACGGCGTCCAAAGAAGCGTGATCAGACGGTACCAGAACAATTGGCCTTCCGGCGTTTCAACGTCGGGATTTTGCGTGTTCTTCCCGACGATGTAATCAAGAAAGGTGAATAGATACCACGTCGACAGGGGCAAAAGCGCAATCACCCACCCGCCATAAACTGCCGCCAGAACAGCGAGCGGCACCAAGCCAAGCGACAGCCAGAAAGGGAGCGCGCTGGAAAGGTTACCGATCTTTGATGTTTCAGGAATGCTTGTCATATCATGTCCCAAAGCGTTGCTTTCACAACAATAGGTTCAGCCGTCTTACTTCTCAATCGTCGCGTAGCGTCATATGGGCAAGATCAAACACCTTGCGCATCACCGTCGGTAACGCAGTCGGGTTAAATTTCCCTTGTGACAGGAATTCCCCGCGCGCAGGTTTTGTGCCCAAGGCCACCTTTGCCGTCATGATCTTCAACCGCAAATGAAAATGCGTAAAGGTATGCCGCGCCTCTTCGCCCAGCGCTGTCCATTCTGCCTCAAACGGCGGTTCTGGTGCGGGATCGTCGCTCCAATCCGACCCCGGCCAACCCAACATGCCACCAAGCAAACCCCTTTCCGGACGGGTCTCCAAAAGCCATGCGCCGTCTTCGCGGCGCGCAACATAGACGATGCCAAACCGGGTTAGCGTCTTTTTCTTCGGTGTTTTCCTGGGCAGTTCTGCTGCCGTTCCCGCATGTCTTGCCGCACATGGTTCACGCCACGGGCAGATCCCGCATGCCGGATTGCGCGGCGTGCAAATCGTAGCGCCAAGATCCATCACAGCCTGTGCATAATCACCGGGGCGTGTTTGGGGCGTCAGTTCTGCGGCCCGCTCAGTCAGTTCCGCCTTGGAACCCGGCAGGGGCGCATGAATATCGTGCAGGCGCGCCATGACACGCTCAACATTGCCATCAACCACGGTCTCGGGCCGGTCAAAGGCAATCGCAGCAACTGCCGCCGCTGTGTAGGGGCCGATGCCGGGCAGTTTTAGCAGCGCGTCGTAGGTATCAGGGAATACGCCGTCATAATCGGCGACCACTGCTCGGGCACATTTGAGCAAATTGCGGGCGCGGGCATAGTACCCCAAACCCGCCCAAGCGGCCATGACATCGGCGTCATCAGCAGCGGCCAGATCGCCCACTCTGGGCCAGATTGCCATGAATTTGCGGTGATAATCACGCACCGCGGCCACAGTTGTCTGTTGCAACATGACCTCGGACATCCAAACAGAATAAGGATTAGGCAGGACACCCGCCTTGCGATCGGCAGGGGCCACACGCCACGGCATTTCACGCGCATGGATGTCATACCATGCCAAAAGCTCTGCACTAAGGTCACGCAATGTTTATTACCCGTTTCAAACCGCGCCGCAGACTTGGCGCGTCTTTCATCTTAGAGTAGGGCTTAGATATGAAAGAACCACGTCCTACCAGCACCACGCGCGGATTTTCCCGCGCGGCGACGTTGATGCAAGGCAAAGTGCGCAAAGCCAGCGAGGATCGCGGCTTTGCTGTGACCCGCCTTTTGACGCATTGGGCAGAGGTAGTGGGACAAGCAACAGCGGCAATCGCCACGCCTGTGAACGTCAGCTACGGCAAGGGTGGCATGGGTGCGACGCTGACATTGCTGACAACAGGGGCACAGGCCCCCATGCTGGAAATGCAAAAAGAGCAGATTCGCGAAAAGGTTAATGCCTGCTACGGCTACCGCGCTATTTCGCGGGTCCGGATCAC
>CAYZKE010000179.1:0-2532 GCA_964478505.1 uncultured Loktanella sp. | reverse complement strand
GCGAAAAGGTTAATGCCTGCTACGGCTACCGCGCTATTTCGCGGGTCCGGATCACACAGACAGCGCCAACGGGCTTTGCCGAAGGGCGCGTGGCCTTTGGGCACGCGCCAAAAGTCAGGAAAACACCTGATCCAGCCGTGCAAATGGCCGCAAAGGCCCTATCTGAAAAAGTGGAAAACGAAAAACTGCGTGCGGCGCTGACCGCGCTGGGCGCAAACGTCTTAACGAAACAAAACTCGCATCAGGGGTAGATATGAAACGTAGAACTCTTTTGGCCGCAGGTGGCAGTGCTTTGGTCGCGCTGGGCGCTGGTTGGACACTGACACGGCCTGACCCTGCAACTGGGCTATTGCCGGGGGCGGCCATGGCGCAAAGCGCCGATGGTGCACTGCCTGAAGTGATCGAAATGGTTCTGGGTAATCCCGATGCACCGGTTGAGGTGATCGAATATGCCTCTTACACCTGCCCGCACTGTGCGACGTTCCACGCCAACCAGTATCAGGCGCTGAAGGAAAACTATATCGACACAGGCCGGATCCGTTTTGTCTACCGCGAAGTCTATTTCGACCGTCCGGGCCTGTGGGCTTCTATGATTGCACGCTGCAACAACACGCCTGAGTTCTTCTTTGCCTTCTCAGAGTTGCTTTACACAGAGCAACGCAACTGGCTCGCGTCTGGTGACCCCGCCACAATCGTGGAAGAGTTGCGCCGCTTGGCCAAGACGGCAGGCATGGATGATGCGGCACTTGATGCCTGCCTCAGCGATGCGGCCAAGGCCGAGGCTTTGTTCACATGGTATCAGGAAAATGCCGATCGTGACGGGATCACAGGAACGCCAAGCTTCCTGATCGACGGTCAGAAATATTCCAACATGGCCTATGATGAATTCGCTGCTATTCTGGACGGAAAGCTGGGCTAGATCATCCCGCGCATGAACTGAAAGAATTGCAATGCAGCCTCTTACGGGCCTGAAAGTTGTGGAACTGGCGCGGGTCCTTGCGGGCCCGCTTGCCGGACAGACACTTGCCGATCTTGGTGCAGACGTCATCAAGGTCGAAAGCCCCCAGGGCGACGACACGCGCCAATGGGGTCCTCCCTTTGTCGATCACGAGGGCGAACAGGCCGCCGCTTATTTCCATTGCTGCAATCGCGGCAAGAAGTCGGTGGTGGTTGATTTCCGCACCCCCGAAGGCCAGGCGCAGGTGCGCCGCCTTGTGGCGGACGCCGATATCCTGATCGAGAACTTCAAGGTGGGTGGGCTGGCCAAATACGGGCTCGACTACGCCAGCCTTTCCGCGCTTAACCCCCGTCTGATCTATTGCTCGATCACCGGCTTTGGCCAGACCGGGCCCTACGCCAAACGCGCGGGCTATGACTACATCATTCAGGGCATGTCAGGCCTGATGTCCGTCACAGGCCCCCCTGACGGGCAGCCGCAGAAAGTGGGCGTCGCGGTGACGGATATTTTCACTGGCATCTATGCCTGCACAGGCATCCTCGCGGCCGTGAACCAGCGGCACACGACGGGCAAGGGCCAGCATATTGATATGGCGCTGATGGATGTGGCCACCGCTGTGATGACTAATCAGGCAATGAACTATCTGGCAACGGGAAACGCGCCGCAGCGGATGGGCAATGCGCACCCCAATATCGTGCCCTATCAGGTCTTTGACTGCGCTGACGGGCATATCATTGTCGCCAGCGGGAACGACGGGCAGTACCAACATTTCTGTGTACTTCTGGGCCTGCCGGAATTGGCGGCGCATCCCGACTATGCGACCAATGCAGCGCGTTTGAAGAACCGCGATGCGCTCACGGCACTGTTGACAGCGAAAACGCAGACATGGACCAAAGCAGATCTCTTGGCTGCCTGCGAAACACATGGTGTCCCCGCAGGACCCATAAACGATCTGGAAGAAACCTTCGCCGATCCCCAAGTGATCCATCGCGGCATGCGCGTTGATCTGGATGGTGTCCCCTCTGTGCGCCTGCCGATTACATTCTCGGATGCCGATGTGATGCCAAGGAGCGCGTCACCGAAACTGGGTGCCGATCAGGACCTGCTGGATTAAAGGCCCAGGCGGTCAAAACCCGCATCAATCGGCGCCCAATCCACCAGTTGCAGACGCACCGGGAGGGTGAGCACTTTCATGCGAAAACTGGCGGGCAGGCGCACGGCGTCTTTCTCGGTTGTGACAAGCTGTGCTTTGCGCGCCTCTGCCTCGATCTCAAGGCGCTTCATCAAAGCCTCGGTCAAGGGTTGATGATCGCCCAGCGCCTCGGCGCGGACCAAAGTCGCGCCCATATCGCGGAGCGTGACAAAGAATTTCTCGGGGTGCCCGATCCCAGCAAAGGCAAGGAGTTTCAGATCACGCCATGGCATGCCGGTCGGCAGCGGAGCCAGATGGCCCACAAGATGCGGCACATCGAAATGCCACTGCGCGCCAAACCGGTCTTGCGCCGCAGGTGGCCCGATAGACAGCACCAGATCAGCCCGCTTCAGGCCCGACGCCACAGTTTCGCGCAAGGGTC
>CAYZKE010000178.1:3122-6866 GCA_964478505.1 uncultured Loktanella sp. | reverse complement strand
GGGATCGCCGCCTATCAGGCCATGATCACCGCCGATGAACACCGCGCGCGCCGTGCCGCAGGTCTGCCGCCCGAGCATGTCTACGCGCCCGTGCAGGGCGAGACACCTGTCATCGCAGCGGTCGTCAGCAAAGCCGAGCGGATGAGTGACAAGGTGACGAAATATGAATTTACCCGCGCTGACGGAGGCCCGTTACCACCCGCGACCGCAGGGGCGCATATTGATGTGGTCGTGGCCCCTGAATTCTTCCGCCACTACTCGCTCAGCGGTGATCCGGCCGATCATGGCAAGTATCAGATTGCCGTGCTTCGTGAAGATGCGGGCCGTGGCGGCTCGAAACTGATGCACCGGATTTTTGACGTAGGGCGGCGCGTCTTCATCTCGCCCCCGATAAACCATTTCCCGCTGATCGAGGACGCCTCTGAAACCCTCTTGATGGGCGGCGGGATCGGTGTGACGCCGATGATCGCGATGGCCCACAGGCTCCATGCCATCGGTGCCGCGTTCACGCTGCACTACAGTATTCCCAGCCGTGCAGAAGCCGGATTTCTGCATGATCTGGCAACGGTACCTTGGGCGGATAACGTGGCATTGCATGTCTCGGATGAAGGCTCACGTGCCGATCTTGCGGCGCTCACCCGCTATGTTGCAGGAGCGCATATCTACACCTGCGGACCTGATGCCTATATGGCCGCTGTCATGGATGCTGCGGCGAAGAACGGCTTTCCCGAAGAGGCGCGGCATCTTGAATATTTCGCTGTGCCGGAACAGCCCGATTATGAGAACCACCCGTTTACGCTGGTCCTGAAAGACGGACGCACCGTGGATGTTGCTGCGGACCAGTCGGCGTCAGACGCGCTGATTGCAGCCGGGGTGCATGTGGATGTGAAATGTTCTGATGGTCTCTGCGGTGTGTGCAAGTGCCGCGTGCTTGAAGGGGCTGTCGAGCATCGCGATTTTGTGCTTTCCAAGACCCAGCGCGAGACCGAGATCATCCTGTGCCAGAGCCGTGCAGCAGTGGCGGGCGGAACGCTCAAAATCGACCTTTAGGTCCAATGCACGCTTTCAGCGCCAGGGAGCGCGTAGCGCGCGCGCAGCGGCTGATCATATCCCAACCCGGTGCTGTCACAAAATTCGATGACCCATGTGTCATCCATCGTGATAAACTCCAGCACAGCGGCCAAAAAAGCAGGGTCTGTCGCGCGGTCGCGCAGATCATCGACCGATCCGCCTGAAGCACCCAGAAAAACCGGGCAGAGTTCGTCATTGCCGGCCAGCCACGCCAGCCCCTTCAACGCAATCACTTCGGCTTGTTCGTGTTGCATCCCGTGCCCTTCGTTTTGCAGAAACATTTTCTTAACTATTCGCGCCCAATCTGTCGTCACAGAACCGAGCAGAACGCTCTTGATAGGTGCAAGAAATGCCTGGCCGCATATTGATCATTGATACTGTAGCAACGAATAGAATCGTGTTGAAAGTCAAGATGCTGGCAGCACAATTCGCAGTCGACGCCTGCGCGAGCAAGGCTGAGGCAATCCAGATGATCGAGCGGAACCCCCCTGATCTGATTTTGCTCAACCTGTCTGATGCGGCCCACGATCAGCATAGCCTCTGCCGTGATCTGCGCCGCTCGACTGTGACCAAATCAATTGCGATTATTGCGGTCGGTGTCGCCGATACCTCAAGGGCTAGGTTTGCCGCCCTTGATGCGGGCGCCCATGATGTGCTGCCCCACCCTGTCAATGATGCGCTCTTGCTGGCGCGCATCCGCAGTCTGTTGCGGGTCCGCAGCACCAGTCAGGAACTGATGCTGCGTGAAACCACAAGCCGTGCTTTGGGCTTTGAAGAGAGCAAGGCTGCCTTTGACGGTGCGACGCGTGTTGCAATCCTGAGCCAGGATGCGCGGGCCGCGTCCCTTCTCAAGACCAGCCTGAGCGCCGGACTGCGGAACGCGATTCAGGTGCTGCATCCTAATGACGCCCTGCTTGGCGATGATAGCAGTGCTGCGCATGATCTCTTTGTGATCAATGCCGCGTCGGTCGGGGACGGCGGAAGCCGGCTTTTCGGGTTGGTGTCCGATCTGCGCGCGCGCAACCAGACGCGGCTTTCCATGCAGCTTGTCGTGGTGCCACCTGACGCGCCGGAAGTGGCTGCGATGTTTCTTGATCTTGGCGCAGATGACGTGGTGCCCGCCACCAGCGACGCCGATGAAATCAGCATGCGCGCAACGCGCCTGATCGGGCGCAAACGGCAACATGACAAATTGCGCGATACAGTCCGCAACGGATTGAACGCTGCGGTCACCGATCCGCTGACTGGTCTGTTCAACCGGCGCTATGTTGAGCCGCATCTGGCGCGCCTTGCTGAAGATTCGCGCAAATCCGGTCGGGAACTGGCCGTAATGATGATCGATATCGACCACTTCAAATCTGTGAATGACACCCACGGGCATGCGGCTGGCGACAACGTGCTGATCGCGCTTGCCAACCGCCTGCGTGAAAACCTGCGCGCGATTGATCTGGTGGCACGGATGGGGGGCGAAGAATTTCTAGTCGCCATGCCCGGCACGTCGGTCGCGGATGCACGCATGGCCGCAGCCAGGCTTTGCGAACTGGTCCACGCCACGCCGTTCAATCTGGGCGAAGGGCTGCCGATGCTGAAAGTGACCGTGTCAGTCGGTGTCGCAGTCAGCGGAAAGTTGAACGCCGGAAGCAGCGCAATCACCAAGATCTGTGACTGCGCGGACAAGGCACTTTATGCGGCCAAGTCTGCTGGCCGTGATCAGGTGGCGTTCAGCAAATCAGCCGCCTGAGGATCGGTCGCGCAGGCTGCGGGCACGCGACATCTCTTCCAATACTTGATCTGCAAAGGCGCGGCGGCGCTCGGGCGTCATTGCGGTAATCTGTTCCACCACAACCTCTTGTGCCGTGGCCTGAACCGCAGTGATCCGTTCGCTTTGCTCGGCAAGCAACGCCCGCAAGACATCAGGTTCGAAAGGATCGGCCTGCAAGGCTGCAACCACACGATTGACGCGATCACGCAGATCGAAATCACGCAAAGACCGGTCTTCGCGCAGTTTGCGTCCGATGGCACGGCGTTCCTGCGGTTCAAGCGCCCGTGCAATCGGCCCAAGCCCGAGATCGAAACTGCGCGGTGGCCCGTCACCCCAACGCCCCGAGGCCGCAGACCCCACAACAACCCCGATCACCGCAAGGTTGAGCGCAAGCGAGAGCACAAGCACGATCCGCCAAAGGCGGCTCGGGCGCGCTTGTGGTGTTTTATCGTCAGCCATCACCCAATGCTCCTGCGTCGAGAATCAAATCTGTTGTAAAGAGGTTGATACTTACCTCATCCCCCATCATCGCGGCGGTCACATCCTGCACCGATGCAGGTGGCGCCACCCCGACCCAAATGCCGGCAACTGTCGCCATGGCAAGCCCGCTGACCGCAGGCCAGCCACCAATTGTATCCAGCATGCGCATCATCAAACCGGGCCGGGCCACGGGAGCTGCGACCGCGCGCGGCTGTACGGCGTCGGCATCGGCAATGACACGCGCCATCAGGGCATCGCCGGGCACAGGGGATGTGCCGCGCGCCTGCGCGAAAAGATCGTCCAGCATGTCGTCATTCGGGTTCGTCATCGTCATACCCCAGTTCTGCCTTCCGCCCTGCCATTATATCGGCAAGGGCCCGTTTCCCGCGTGCTGTCAGACTTTCCACGGACCGCACGCTGATGTCCATGAT
>CAYZKE010000178.1:0-3022 GCA_964478505.1 uncultured Loktanella sp. | reverse complement strand
GCCTGCGCCAGCACGCGTGGCAACAGCCGCGCCGTCAGATACCGCGCAGCCTGCCCGTCGCCATTGGCGTAGGCCACCAAGAGCGCCGCGTCCTCGGCGCCCGCAAAGGGATCTGGCGATGCGTTCATCTGTTCGTTTGCTAGCCAACTTCATCCCAAGTGGCAATTGGCAGAGCGAAAAGCATCCCTCTGCCAATCCAGTCTTAGCCGCGTTCGCCACGGCCTTCACCGTGGCGGCCATCCATGCGCGCCTTGGCGGTCTCGAATTCCTCGGCGGAAATCACACCGTCGCTATCGGCGTCAACGCGGTCAAACATCTGTGCCGCGCGGCGTTCGCCCCGCGTGGGCATTTCGTCCTGCTGCAACAAACCGTCTTCGTTGTCATCAAAACGCGCAATCATGCGCGTGGCGCGCTCGGTAGCCCGCTCTGTTCCAGACGCTGCCAGTTCGGCAGCAGACAAAGCCCCGTCACCATCGGTGTCGATCTCGGCAAAGCGTGCTTCACCGCGCGCCTGCATCTCTTCCAAAGTCAGCGCACCGTCGCCATTGATATCAAGCGTCGCAAAATCCGGCCGTTCGCGGTGGTTCTCTGCCTGTGCTGCACCCGCTGTCAAAACCAGACCGGAGAGAAGCGCTGCTGTCAAAATCTTCGTTTTCATTGTGTTGTCCTTTTTTCAGTTTCGCAGCCTGTTTGTGCTGCTGATGCTCCTTGAACGCAGGGCCGCGATTGTTCCGTCGCAGTTTGTCGAAGATAATTTCGGCCCGTCACAAATGGGCGCACCCCCTTTTCAAACCAATCGCAATAGTCCATGTGGAAATGGCAAGACGGAGCTTTCTTATGTCGAACGCGGAAACGATCCTTGACGATCGCCCAACCAAACCTGCCATTCTCAACGGACTGCGGTGCAAATGTCCTAACTGCGGCGAAGGCAAACTGTTCGCGCGTTATCTTAGGGTCGCTGATACCTGCCCTGTCTGCCATGAAGAATTGTCACACCACCGTGCTGATGACGGCCCCGCCTATCTGACGATCTTGCTAGTGGCTCATATCATTGGTTTTGTGATCCACTTCTGGTGGGTGTATTTTCGGCCTGAACCTTGGGTCATGGCGACTGGACTCACAATCGGGTCTGTCGCGCTGTCGCTGGCGCTTTTGCCGCGTATGAAAGGCATGATTGTCGCCATTCAGTGGTCGCGCCGGATGCACGGGTTTGGCCATAACGAGTAAGGCACGCCCCATCGACAAATCCGCGATCAGAGATGCCGCGACCATCATCGTGCTTCGGGATGCGGCGACCCGACCATCGGTCCTGATGGGGCAACGCGGCGCCGGTGCAGCCTTCATGCCCGGCAAATTTGTCTTCCCCGGCGGTGCTGTTGATGACAACGACGCAGCCGTCCCCGTCACATCACTGTCCCCGCTGGATGAAGCGCGCCTTGCAAATGAAAGCACCCGTGCGCCCGTGGCCCTTGCTGCCGCTGCCATCCGCGAGCTCTGGGAAGAAACCGGTCAGGTTCTGGGCCACCCGGCCCATTGGTCCGATCCACCGCAAGGCTGGCGCGGTTTTGCCGCCACCGGGCATGTCCCCCACGCCGCAGCCCTGCAATTCTTTTTCCGTGCTGTCACACCGGCGGGGCGCCCGCGCCGGTTCGATGCGCGGTTCTTTCTGGCGGATGTGGACCAATTGAAGACGGACCCCGATGATTTCTCAAACGCCGAGGATGAACTGGCGCATCTGCAATGGGTGCCTTTGGCCGATGCACGCAAGTTCAATCTGCCTTTCATCACACAGGTTGTCATGGCCGAGTTGGCCAGCCACATCGCACGTGGCGGCACGCCGGCCAGCGTGCCCTTCTTTCGCAATGATGATGAAGCACATCTGGTCAGCCGCCTTGCCGGCCAAAGCCCGCTAGAGCAGTAAGACCAGCATGATGATGCTCAGGGTCAGCAATGCCAGACCCTGCCATTCACGCAGGCTGACTTTCTCACCAAAAACAAATGCGCCGATCATCAACGAGAACAAAAGCTCGATCTGCCCAACCGCATTCACATAGGCTGCGTTTTGCAAGGTGTAGGCGGTAAACCAGCAGATTGACCCGATCATGCTGGTAACCCCGACCAGCCCCGCGACCCGCCACGCCGAGAGCACACGCATGATCTCGCCCCGTTCCCGCCAAGCAAGCCAGAGCGCCATGGCAATGGTCTGAAAGGCGGTGACCAGCGCCAGCGTGACAATCGCGCGGTAAAACACATCGCCCTCGGCCAATGACAGCGCCGCGCCGCGCACGCCGTTGCCCGAGATGCCAAAGAGCACACCCGCACCAAGGCCCAGGGCCGTGGCGCGGTTGAAAATACGTTTGCGCCACGGACCGATGCCGCCTGGCGGATCGGAGAGCAAAAGCACGCCTGCGAGGCCGATCATCATCGCCGTGATCGTCAAAGGCGTGAACCTATCCCCCAGAATGAGGAAGCCGAAAAGTGCACTCAGCAGCACTTCGGACTTCTTGAACGTAATGCCGACGGCAAAATTGCGATGGCTGAAAAGGGCGACGACACACATCGTCGCCAATATCTGCGAGGTGCCGCCCGCCAGCGCATAGGGCCAGAATGCGGGCGGTATTTGCGGTGTGCCTTGACCCGAAGCCGTCGCATAGACAAAGGCGATCACCGCAACGAGGGGCGCGGAATAGATGAACCGTGCAAAGGTCGCGCCAGCGGTCGAAAGCGCCATGCCTTTGAGGCGCTTTTGCAACATAAACCGCAGGGTCTGCGCTGTGGCCGCGCCAATGGTGATGGGAATCCAGAGTTCCATTTAGGCCCTATGCCAGCAATCTCTGACCCTCACCAGCGCAGACTAGCCCTTGACCCCCACCGCTTTGCCTGCACCCTCGGGCATCGGCAAGGCTGCATGGGCAGCAGCCACTTTCGCCAAAGTCGCAGCCAGCGCGGGCGCAGGATCAGACGCGCGGCGGGTCTCAAGGCTGACGTGGATCAGCATGTGCTCGCCCGTGGCCAGTTCACG
>CAYZKE010000177.1:0-6918 GCA_964478505.1 uncultured Loktanella sp. | reverse complement strand
AGAATCGCGAGCTTTTGTGAGAGATCAAGACGGGACATATGTTCATGTTATGTTCTCATTTTGGGGGATGCAAGATGGCTTGGTCGCATTCGGACAGACGAGATAGGAGGCGCACCGTTCAGCCGTGCTCAGCAGGGCTGCTTCTGTCCCAAGCTTTCGTCAAAGAGGCGGTTCACATCGTCTGCGGTATCAGCACCCTGACCCCACGTTATGCAAATACAGGAACGTAATGTAGTTTCGGTCTACATAGGTGTCGTGACTTGCTTTTCCGGTCTGTTGATGAGGACAGTTGATGGTCCCAAAAGCGGCTGGAAGGTAAATGATGGAGCCGCGTCACAGCCGCTCTATCGCTTCGATTTCAGGGCAACCGCCACCTACGATAACCCCGAGGGTTACACGACGCCGCACAACTACCCCAAAGAAGCAGTGACCGTTCGCCGCTGGGCAGAAGAGGGCCGGATCAGGATTATGCCGTGAAAACCGTCTGAAGCTTCTGGCGAAGAGCATCGTCGGCAATCAAACCGGTTTCGTTGCTGTTTGTCCGGTCGAGCTTCCACGAATTTGAAACATTGCGGCAATGGATCATCTGAAACGCCCTTGAGACGGGTAAGAGCCGGCGACTGACCCGTTCCAATCCATGGATACCCCACGTCAGACGCCCCAAGCCATGCGCTGGTGCGGCGCAATACTTTGGCGCGCATGGCGGTGGATCTTGGGATATCATCCAGTGGTCAACGTGGCGCACCGCATGGCCGGTTGACGCGGCAAAGCGCCATTCCCCATTCATGGCTACAAAACCGATGGGACCGGCAGCCTGATCAAAACAGCTTACGGGTCCTTTCCGAAAGAAAAGTTCGTCGATATCGCAGTTCAGAACGGCGCGGGCTTTGCGCAAAAAGCGATCACGCATCGCATTCATCATTGCTGTTTGCAGGAATTTTGTGCGCCCGTGCCGCTTTGATATGCCCTTGGTCGGGCCCCACGAGAACGGGACCTGCACGACGGCGACAGACCGCAGCCCCGAGACCGTTTTGAGCGCGTTGAAAACTTCCAAGGACCGGTAACGCGTGCTTGCATTGTCACAAAGCAAGACGGCAGTAGCACCTTGCTCTTGGACATGAAACGCGGCCCAATCACGTATCCATGCCAGATCCTGATCTTTCTGCATCGAATAAAGACAGTTCTGTCCGGCGAAAAGCTCTGACATTTCTGGCTGAACCGCCAGTGTCAGCGTCGTGTCACCCAATTGTATTTCAAGGCGCTGCGGTGCTGTCGTTGCCGGAAATGTCATTCGGTCAAAGATCCGTGTTCTTGAAATTTTGGGCGTTACGCGTCGGTCATCGACACAGAAGATGGCGCGTTGCAGCAGCGGCCTAAAATTGAACATTTTGGGCAGGTAGGCGATGATTTGCTTTCGGTCAGGACTGTAGAAACAGTCATAAATCAGCGTGGTGTCATCATAACGAGTCAGTTCCGCTTCATCCGCAACTTCCACACCGCGCGGAAGTCTGCGCCGCTCTGAAAAGCCTTCGGGAATTCTGACCGACGACAGCTCAAAAATCTGCCCCCGCGGCTCATCCATCCAGATCGGCCCACTTCAATTGCGTGTTGCGCTTCACCGCGCGGGTGAGCGTTTTGCCTACGACCTTGTCGAAATCATACCCCGCAATCTCGCCTGATCCGGGGCGGCGGGCCCAGATATCAGCCTCGGTGATCACATGGCCTGCGGGCAGATCAAGGTCGGCGACGACAGAGGCGCTCGCGAAGCGGTAGACGTCTTCCTCGGCGCTGGTGCGTTGTTTGGGGTTATGCAGGGCGGTGTGGATTTCGCGGGACCGGTCAATCAGATAACGCAACTCGGCAGGGTCCATGGAATTGATGATATCGGGGCCCTTGCGATAGCGCGTATCGGTGTAGTGCCGTTCCAGAATACATGCGCCCAGTGCCACAGAGGCCAAAGCCATATCGGGGCCGATGGAATGGTCCGAGAAACCGACGACGGCCTTTGGAAAAGCGTGGCGCAGGTCCGTCACACCTTGCAACGAGACAATTTCCGGCGGTGAGGGGTAGAGGTTCGTGCATTCCAAGAGCGCATATTCAATCCCTGCATTATCCAGTATCGCCACCGAGGCGCGGATGCTTTCGATGCTTTGCATGCCGGTCGACATGATCACCGGTTTGCCCATGCGGGCGATATGGCGGATCAGCGGCAGGTTATCTGCCTCGCCCGATCCGATCTTGAAGGCGGGCACATCAAGATCGTTCAGGAAATCCGCCGCCGCCCGCGAAAAGGGGGTGGAAATCCAGATCATCCCAAGGCTTTCGGTATAGCGCTTGAGTTCAGCTTCTTCTTCGAGTGACAGCGCACAGGCCTCCATGACCTCCCAAATCGACACATCGGCGTTTGGCGGAAAGATTTGCTTGGCCTCTTCGGTCATTTCATCTTCGATAATGTGGGTCTGGTGCTTGACCATCTCGCAGCCTGCACCGGCTGCAAGACGCACCATTTCCTTGGCGACGGCAAGATCGCCACCGTGGTTGATGCCGATCTCGGCAATCACAAGGGGGGGGTGCTCGGGTCCGATTTTGCGGCCTGCGATGTCCATGAGGTGGTCTCCTGCCTGAGTTGTTAAGGCGTGTTTATGGGGTTTCACCTTGCAGGGCAATTGGTGCGTGCCCATTGCAATATGGCTGGCCATGGTCCAAGTGACACCGCAGAACCGCAACTGGGCCGCCTATGATCCGCAAGATATTCAAAGCCTTGGACCAAAGAGAGCGCGATCTGCGCAAGTCGTTCGGCCATGACATCAACGATCTGGATGAGCGCAAAAAATCCTATTGGCACGTCCGGTGGTTGGATCATGGTATTTTGCGCACCTTTTGGCATAACTTCGATCAGGTGAGCGAAGGTGTGTACCGTTCAAACCACCCCGATCACAAACGGTTCGAGGCCTATGCCGCCATGGGGATCAAAACGATCCTGAACTTGCGTGGTGTCGCGAGACAGCCGCATTATCTGTTTGAGGTGGAAAGCTGTGAACGCCTCGGGCTCGCACTGGTAACGATGCATATGTCGGCACGGGCTGCTCCGCGCCGCGAGCGTTTGCTGGCAATCATTGCCGCTTTTGAAGAGATGGAGCGTCCGTTCCTGATGCACTGTAAATCGGGTGCCGACCGGACAGGCCTTGTCGCGGCGCTTTATCTGATGGTCCATGATGGCAAATCTGTCGCCGAAGCGCGCAGACAACTCAGCTTCCGGTATTTGCATATCCGCAAGACCTCGACCGGCATTCTGGATCATTTCTTGGACGTCTATGAGGCGCGCAACGCGCAAGAGCCGATCGCGATCGAAGAGTGGATCAGAACCGAATATGACCGCGATGCCTTGACCGAGAGTTTCGCGCAAAAGCAGGCGGCGCTCAGGTTCTGGCAGGGCTGGCGCTAGAACGCGACGTCAACCTGTCCGGTGAACTGGCGTGCCTGCCACGCGTCGGCGATCAGGTCGCAACTTTCCCGCACAGTGCTCAGGCGTGGCATCAGCGGATTATCCGATGGCGGCTGTCCGGTGGCGATGGCGATGAAATCGGCCATCAGGCCCAGAAACATATCGTTGCGATCAAAATCGAATGCTGTCGTTTGCGGACCGGCACCTATGTCGCGTGTGTATGCGGGCGCCAGCAGGTCCAGATCAATGACCTGATCGGTGCCGCGCAATTGGCCTTTACGCAGACTGACGGGTGAGAGGTAGTCCATCGCGACCGTGCCCAAAGGGGCGGCGAGGCTGATGCGTGTGGCGAAATCGACCTTTGCGAAATCAGGATGGTCAAGGCTCGCAGCGCCGGTCACCGTGGCCTTGGGAAAGAGGCAGTGCGCAATGTCCAGTTCATGGCACAGGTCCAGCAGAACCCCGCCGCCCGCCGGATCGGACGCGTAGCTTTGCGCGAAAGACCAGTTTTCGCGCCATTGCCGCACGTCATGGCCGATCTCGAAAGCGAAACTGTAGATGTCTGACAGATCGAGCGCTGCCAGCGCGCGCACGGCGGGATGATAGCGCATCATGAAGCCGACGATTGAACGGTCCGCGACAGGCGCGGCTGCCGCATAGATGTCGGCAATCTGGTTTTGTGTCCAGCCGAGGGGTTTTTCGACGTAGAAGGGCGAGTCTTGCGCTGCGCAAAGCTGGATCAGCGACAACCGGATCGGGGTCGCCGTGGCGATGATGACGCCTGCGATATCGGTGCGTCGGGCCACGGCCGTGGATTCGAATTCACGGTAGGGGATGAGCTCAACCTTCTGGCCCAAGGCAGCAAGATTACGGGCGTGGCGCTGCCCGATTGATCCCGCACCAATGACCAAAAATGTATCTGCTACCATCCGCTGAAGCCGCCATCGACGTTGACCAGCTGGCCGGTCATATAGCCCGACTGCCGGGAACACAGAAACAACATCGCGTCCGCGATTTCATCCGGCGCGGCCATGCGGCCCGCCATGATCAACTCGCCCACGCGGCGCTGGAATTCGTCAGAATGGCCGTTAAAGACTGCACCGGGAGCGATGGTGTTCACGGTCGCATTGCGCTTGGCCCAATAGCCCGCAAGCCAAAGGGTGAGGCCGTGAATACCCGCCTTTGTGGCCGAATAGGCCGAGAAGGATTTGAACGGCATATCCTCGTAAATCTGGTGGTGCGGCCCGTTGAGCGCATACATCGACGCCACGTTGATCAGCGTCGCAGGATAGCGCCCCACGATATCGCGGTCCATCTGGCGGGCGATCATAAAGGCACCCGTCATATTGGTGCGCAGGGTTTTGTCCCAATCCTCAACACTGGTGTTGGCGAAATCGGGAAAGGCTTTGCCTGCGCCCATCAACAGCTCACCGGTGATAGCTGCATTATTCAGGACGACATTGGGCTCCCATCCGTCACCCATGATGCGCTGGAAGATCTCAACGACTTCGTCCTCTTGGCCGACATCCAGATCGTAGAAGCGGAAATTCGGGTTCTCGCCGTGGCTTTCGACCAAAGCATCGGCGCGGTGCCCTTTCAGGTCCGATGCCACAACGCGCGCACCTGCCGCGAGCATCCGGCGGACATAGGTGCTGCCCAGGACGCCACCTGAACCGGTGATAAAGATGGTCTTGTCTTTGAGTTGATCATGCATCGTTGCGGTCCTTCAATTGTTCGCCCATCAGGAAATCGACCAGCCGGAAATCAAAGGGGCTGTCGATGTCGACACAGGTTTCGGGGGCCATCATGTAGGGGATCACGCGGCCTTCAAAGAGGCTGGCGGCGCGGCGCAGATAGTCCGGGGCCACCACGTAGGTGGACGCCGCGTGTTCATAAACCGCAGGGGCCTGCTGGCGCGCGACAACACCGCCGGGCAGGGGTTTGCTGACGTGCAATGCGCCTGTTTCA
Source organism: uncultured Loktanella sp. (assembly GCA_964478505.1). GTDB lineage: Bacteria > Pseudomonadota > Alphaproteobacteria > Rhodobacterales > Rhodobacteraceae > Yoonia. Next base: position 1,505 of record CAYZKE010000177.1, on the reverse strand, counting down.
TCGGGTTCGACGAGGTTGAAATAGGGGTTCTTGCGCGCCTCGCAGCAGGACATGACCATGTCAGGTGTCTCGGCGAAGAACAGATCCAGTGCCTCGGGTATCGCTGTGTCGGGCCGCAGTGGTGAGGTGCAGTCAAGATCAAGGAACGCCGATGCGGGGCCGGTTTGTTTCTCAACCTCACCAAGCGCGTGTTTCCACACATCCCATTTGCCTGCCGTATCCGTGGCCAGATGTGCGGGGCGCAGACCGATGTCGAGACAGCCGCGTTTCAGGCTGTGCTCATACATTTCCACGCTATCCGTCGAGACGACCACATGATCCACGCGGTCGCTTGCCAGCAGTTGATCGAGCGACCAGTCCAGCAAGGGCTTGCCGTGCAACATGCGAAAGTTCTTGTTGGGAACGCCCTTGCTGCCGGCGCGTGCGCCGATATGGCTGATGATCATGGCTTACTCTCCTGCGTCGCGGGTGCCTGCAAAACGCGCCGCCCATTCCTCGCGTTCCTCATCCGTGATCTTGCGGAAGAGGTTTTCGGGCACGGTAAAGGCGTGGCCAGCAGGCAGCGCCTGCAAGGCGGCGGCAACATCTGTGGGCCAGCTATCATCATCCGTTTGCATCGCGTCGATCATGGTCTTGGATGCGTCAGGAATAAAGGCCGCTGACAGGACCGCATAAATCCGGATCAGGTTTAGCGCGAGGCGGACCTGCATGGCGGCTGTATCAGGATCGGTCTTGAAGGTCGTCCATGGCGCGTTGGCTTGCAGGTATTCATTGCCCAGCACCCAGATCGCCCGCAACTCCGCCGCTGATTTACGGACTTCCATCGCGTCCATGTGCCCCTCATAGGCGCGGATACGCGTGGTGAGGTCTGCGATAAGTCGCTCTTCGGCGGGGCCATAAGTGCCGCCTTCGGGAACCGCTTCACTGAACTTTGACCGGCAAAACTTAGTGATACGGCTTACAAAATTGCCCAAGACGTCGGCAAGGTCCTTGTTCACGTCCGTCTGGAAGTTTTCCCATGTAAATTCCGCGTCTGAGGATTCAGGTGCGTGCGATAAAAGCCACCAACGCCAATAGTCTGACGGCAAAAGCTCAAGCGCTTGGTCCATGAACACGCCGCGCCCACGCGAGGTGCTAAACTGGCCGCCATCGTAGTTCAGATAATTGAACGACTTGATGTAATCGACCAGTTTCCAAGGCTCTTTGGTCCCCATGATCGTGGCGGGAAAGGACAGGGTGTGGAACGGCACGTTATCCTTGCCCATGAACTGGGTATAGGTCACGTCATCGGCACCCTTGTCGGTGCGCCACCAGCGCGCCCAGTCGGTGCCTTTGCCCGCATCTTCCCATTCCTGCGCACAGGCGATGTATTCGATGGGCGCGTCGAACCAGACGTAGAAGACCTTGCCTTCCATGCCCGGCCAGTCCTCGTCGCCGCGCTTCACCGGAATGCCCCAGTCGAGATCGCGGGTGATGCCGCGGTCCTGCAGGCCGTCGCCGTCATG
>CAYZKE010000176.1:0-6920 GCA_964478505.1 uncultured Loktanella sp. | reverse complement strand
AAATCTAGCGGAAAACTCCAGCCTCAAACGATCCAGTTTTCAGGGGGCAGAGCAAACGAAGGGACGGACCATGAAGCGAACGAGATTCCGCGAAGAACAGATCATCGGCATTCTGACCGAGCATGAGGCTGGGGCGAAGTGTGCTGACCTGTGCCGCAAGCACGGGATGTCGGAAGGTACCTTTTATGCCTGGAAGGCGAAATTTGGCGGCATGACGGTTTCCGACGCCAAGCGGCTCAAGGCGCTCGAAGACGAAAACGCAAAGCTGAAGAAGCTTTTGGCCGAGCAGATGCTTGATGCTGCGGCGATGAAGGAACTGCTCTCAAAAAAATGGTAGGGCCCGCCGTGAAGCGCGAAGCAGTTGCGCATTTGCAGGCCGAGCTGGGCCTGTCTGAGTGGCGGGCCTGCCGCCTTGTTGGAGCGGATCGCAAGATGATCCGCTACGAGTCCATACGAGCGCCCGAGACGGAGCTGCGACAACGGCTACGGGATCTGGCGAATGAACGCCGCCGGTTTGGCTATCGGCGTCTGTTCTAGCTGTTGCGCCGCGATGGCGAACCGTCAGAGATCAACCGCATCTACCGACTGTAACAAGAGGAAGGGCTTACAGTGCGCAAGCACCGGGCTCGGCGCAAAGCAGTAGGAACACGCGCCCCGATCCTGGTCGAGGTGCGGCCCAATGCCCGCTGGACGCTCGACTTTGTGCATGACCAGCTCGCCTGTGGCCGACGGTTCCGCATCCTAAACGTGGTCGACAATGTCACCTGGGAATGCCTCGCGGCGATCCCAGACACTTCGATCTCCGGGTGGCGCGTCGCGCGGGAATTGACAATGCTGATCGAACGGCGTGGGAAGCGGGGAATGATTCTTAGCGACAACGGCACCGAACTGACCAGTAACGCGATCTTAACCTTTGCCACGGAGCGCAAGATCGAATGGCACTACATTGCCCCTGTCAAGCCATCGCAGAACGGTTTTGTCGAGAGTTTCAACGGGCGGATGCGCGATGAGCTTTTGAACGAGACCATGTTCCGGAACATGGCCCATGTCCGCGCCGTGATCCGGACCTGGGTCACCGACTTCAACGAAATACGCCCGACTTAGGCGCCTGGCTATCAAACACCAAAGGCATTCGCCGAACGCCCCATCACCGCAACCGACACCCGCGCTGCGCCAATCGGCATATCAACCCAACGGACTATGGTTCCGGGTGGATGAAGGTTCCGTGGCAGGTCACGCGTTTTATATCGTTGACGATCCTCTCGCCTAGGCTCTTCGTCGTCTTTCTCATCCCCCACTCCTCGGTGGCGACGATGCACAACAAACCGTCTCTCGGCCAATAACCCTATTTGAACCCATAGCGCTGCCGACAGGTAAGTCGAAGAGTTCACATCGCTTCTTGCATCGAGGCCATAGTCCATGGGTACATCAGTGGTGATCACCGGCTCGTTGCTGGCTAAGGCCCTATCATCCAGAGCGATTACTGACCCTCAACACCTGATGCCTATTTCGATCTCGCGGGCACGGACGTGGCGGTCGGCCTGGGCGGCGACGATCAAAACGCTTGATCGTGATGGACGCAAAACGCTACATTCACCACCGTCGCAATCAAGAAATCTCATCAAGATTGACGAGCGACACGCTACGGCTACCGGAGAAACGCATGAACAGACGTCACGCAGTTGTACTGATGAGCAGCTTCATCGCGACCCCTGCCATTGCCCGGCCGGGCATTAGTCTTTCCATGCGTAATGTCATGGGCGAGAGCATGACATTGCGCTACTATGGACATCTGAGCAGCACAGAGCATGCTGCATTCAGCAACCTGGCGCGTGACCGCAGACAAAATGTCTCCAGCCCGATGGATGGAGCGCTCATAAACATTCTTCAAGGTATAGCCGAGGAAAGTGGCCAAGGCGGGACTTTCACAATTCTTTCGGGCTTCCGCACGCCTGCAACCAATGCAATTTTACCCGGCGCGGCAGAAAATTCATTTCATCTTCGTGGACAAGCGCTCGACGTTTACAGGGATGGCATGACCATCGGAGAAATAGCGGCCAGCTTGACACAGCATTCCGGTGGCTTGGGCCTCTATGGCAGCAACGGATTTGTACATATCGACACAGGTCCTTCTCGCAGATGGGGCGACGCCACCAGCGGGCTGACCTCCTACAGCTTGAATGGTGAGCCTACGCCCGAGCGTCGCAGATCTATACCCAGCTTCACAGGTGTCCAACCAGACCTGCTGCAGAACGCATTCAAATTCTAATTTACATGGTGTGCCATCGTCGATCACAAAGATCATGAGCCGCAAACGTAACATCCGGCGATAATTTACGCTTTCCGACCACTGACCCCGAGAACCCTGATGCTTGTTTCGGGGGTTCCCACTTATTTTTACCTGATTGAACGGCGTGAGCACTATGCCTTTCAGGCGGTTATTTCGGCAGCGCAGCCTTTCCAGAGGTTGAATGCGTCTAAACCGCGCCGGGTTTGCCGGCGGCTCCAACTCATGAGTAGGATGGAGCATCATGACAAAGACAACGAACAAGTATTCACCAGAAGTTCGCGAACGTGCCGTGCGGATGGTTTTGAATGGCGAGGGGCAGCATGACAGTCGCTGGTCCGCAATCCTGTCAATTGCAGCGAAGATTGGCTGTGCGCCGCAAACGCTGAACGAATGGGTGAAGAAGGTCGAGATCGACACTGGTCGGCCCGGCGGTGTCACGTGGCGGAGAAGATTAAGGCGCTGGAACGCGAGAACCGCGAGTTGAAGCAGGCCAACGCGATCCTGCGCAAAGCGTCAGCATATTTTGCCCAGGCGGAGCTCGACCGCCCGTTCAAGAAATGATCCGCTTTATTGACGATCACCGCGCTGATCATGGGGTCGAGCCGATTTGCAGGGTTCTGCCGATTGCCCCAGCGACATTCTACGACAACAAGGCCAAGCAGGCCGATCCTTCGCGCCTGTCGGATCGTGCCAAACGTGATGAGCAACCGAAGCCTGAGATTGAACGGGTCTTTGAGGAGAACCTCAAGGTCTATGAGGTGCGCAAAATTTGGCATCAGATGCACAGGGAAGCTTTTGACATTGCGCGCTGCACGGTCGCCCGCTTGATGAAAGACATTGGTATCGAAGGCGTCATTCGCGGTAAAAAGCCGAAAACGACGGTCCCTGACAAAGCGTTACCTTGCCCACTCGACAGGGTGAACCGACGGTTCTATGCGTCCGCGCCAAACGTGCTGTGGGTGAGCGACTTCACCTATGTCGCGACGTGGCAGGGATTTGTGTATGCGGCCTTCGTCATTGACGTCTTCGCCCGTCGTATCGTTGGCTGGCGTGTCAGTCGCACGGCCACTGCCGGATTTATCCTCGATGCTTTCGAACAGGCTATTCATGAACGCAGACCGGCGCAGGATCAACTCGTGCATCACTCAGATCGCGGGTCGCAATATCTGTCTATCAGGTACACAGAAGGATTGGCAGAAGCGAAGATCGCACCGTCTGTCGGCCGTGTCGGGGATTCCTACGACAATGCTTTGCCCGAAACCATAACCGGCCTGTTTCAGGCAGAAGTCATCCATAGGCGTAGTCTGTGGCGCAGCTTTGAAGCGGTCGAATACGCCACCCTGGAATGGCTCGACTGGTTCAACAACCGCCGCCTGCTGGAGCCTATCGGGAATATCCCGCCAGCAGAAGCCGAAGCGAACTTCTACGCGGCTCTGGAAAGATCAGACATGGCCGCGTAACTAAGACAAATCAGCCTCCGGCAAACCCGGCGCGGTTCATAGCAGGCCCAAGTTTGTATAGGTATTTCATCCATGAGGCAAAGAGATGTCCAACGCGGATGAGAGTCAACTGGAACGTTTCCAAGAAGCCGCCCGCGAACTAGAGGCGGACGACGATGAAGCGAAGTTCAATGACCGCCTGCGCAAACTGGCGAAGCAGAAGCCCGACGGCAAGAAGCCTGACGATTGAGGTATTTATTTACCCCATAGTGTGGGGGTATTTTAATGCCATGATAAACACAATTATATCCGCTTTCGCTTGGCTGCTTGGTGTCAAAATCCAAATCGGTGGAGTTTGGCGGGGACGAAAAACCCACCGCCTCGTTGAGGACGATTAAGTAAACTTCTTGTCCAGCCATTCCTTTGTGCCTTGCTTGGTCCTGCGCTGATCGTGGCGCTTTTCGAACGGAACAACAATAAGCTGATCGTCGTCATCTATGAACGGCTTCAAGTGATTTAGCAGAGCATTCGCTGATGCGCTGGTCACGTTAAGAAAATAGACTGACTCAAGCGGCTTGTGACCGCCGAGCCGGTCCATCTCGTCCCAGAGTTTCTAGTAGTTCTTCGCATTGTTCAGGTCGTGGCTGACGACATAACGTGGCATTTCTTAAATCTCTTTAAAATATAGTCCGATCATGCCTTTACGTCATGGGTTTGTCAAATATGCAATCATCTTAAAATGCAGCTTGTCGACGTAAGCAATGCTTACCTGCTCAGGGGCGGACTCTCGACGCGTAAATGCCGTCGCCATGCTCTCTATCGCCGCGCGTTTCCATGTGCCGATCTGGGCCGGGTGAACGCCATACTTCTTCGATAACTCCGCCATCGTCATTTCTTCACGGATCGCTTCAAGCGCAACATTGGCCTTGAAATCAGGCGAATGGTTCTTTCGTTTCGTCATTTTGGATCATCTCTTTGACAAGTTGATCCACCTTAATTACTGGTCCTCAATCCTGCTACCGCCTCCTCTTCAGGCTGTGCACGGTCAGCGGGGCTCAGACACAGGCAGATGTCATCATGTGTCATTGCTCGTCAATGGCACACAAGTCCAACGATGGGTAGCTTACGTCAGGTGGAGAGCACTAGAGTCTGGCGAAATTGGGGCGGCGTTGCCAAAAAATGACCATTATGTTTAAACAATCGGACCGTATATCTTAATCTTAACGAAGTTGGGTACGGTAAACGTTCGCAAGATCGACAGACGGATTATAATTACCGTGAGGATGGTACTTGAATAGTATCGATTAGAATTGGGTTACGTGGATTACGATGTTGGCTTACCTCATGTTTGGGATGTTTAGTGGTTTTGTAGCCGGGTTGCTTTGCGTGATATTTAGCGCACCCATATTGATTGTGATATTGGCATACTCCATTGTTGGTTGTTGTTCAGTTCTTTTATTAATGCTGTTGTCAGAAATTAAGCGTCAGCTTTTCTAAATTGGTCAGAGAATGATTGACGATTTAAATAATGTGTCCATTGAAAGTGAACGTGCACTGCTTTCTGTGCGAATAAGATATTTTAAATTGTGTGTTGTAAGTGTCCTTGCAGCCTAAGGAGACACCGACAGTCCCAAACTGTATTGGAGGTTAGAAATAGATTTCCAAATTATCATCAAGGAGCAGGTTCTGCATTTAGTTTGCACACTTCTTAGCATTGCCCGCTTGAAGGCGCAACAAAACTCATGCGCCGCTGCAAGTTTTCGAAACTTAGGCTTAGGTCTAATTAATTAGCGTTTGGCATCTGCATTAGTAAAAGTCGACCGACATAAATATGCTACAAAGGGTATTAAATGAATAAAGTAATGGGCCTTGTGGTTTTGACAATTTGCTTTACGTCGGGCTGCGTTTTGAACCGATCGCAACCTAGCAAACTGGAGCAGCTCTCCAATGTGGCCGCGCCGATAGAGGAAGGAGCATTTGAAATAGCGATAAACAGTTTCCGTAGCAGTAGTGGCGCAGGAGTTTTGCGTAGAAATGTTCATCTTGATGAAGCGGCTCAAGCGCATGCCTTGGATATGGTTACTCGCGGCTATTTCTCACATCAATCGCCAGGTGGTCCAAATGGCGAAAATTTTGCAGATCGGGCGCGCGCTAAAGGATGCCAACTGCGTGCAGGTGCTGAGAACATTGCGTATGGACAGCGGACTGAGGCAGCAGTATTTGAAGCTTGGAAGAATTCAACCGGGCATCGGCGTAATATGGAAAAGAGTTCTTTCACTCTGTACGGATTAGGCCGGGCCAACGATACATGGGTCCTTCTATTGTCGAGTGGGTGTTGAGCCACACGATGAAAATGTCTTTATCCGCAAATGGCGGAATCAAACTACAGTGCGATCAGTCAAAATGGATAGATTAGCCCGCTTCTGTCCTGGTTGGAGCATATTGGTAGACTGAGGTGTTTCGGTTTGTTCGAACAGTTTGGATTCGTTTTGTGAGTGGATTGCCGGCTCGGTTTCATCAGCAGGATTGGTGCCGATGGGTTGAGGTATCCCTGATTAGGTGTTTGGCGATCTAACGATGTATGTGGTCTCCGACTGTTGTAAAATGTAAGCGGTAGCTGGACAACACGATCAGTTAAGCTTGAACACGATCAGTTCAGCTTGACGGCTTGAACTTCCACGGCAGCAGGTCGTCGATGCGGCTTTGCGGATGACCATTGGCGATCGCTGTCAGGGTGGCCTTGAGATAGGCGAAGGGCTCGATGCTGTTGATCTTGCAGGTTTCGATCAGTGAGGCGTTGCGACCTCAAGCGATGCCGCCTTCGTCATGACTGGCGAAGAGAGCATTCTTGCGATTGAGGGTGATCGGGCGGATCAGGTTTTCGACGCGGTTGTTGTCGATCTCGACGCGGCCATCGGTCAGGAAGGTCTGCAGCCCGTCCCATTGATTGTGGATGTAATTCAGCTCTTCACCCAGCCGGGATTTGGCAGAGATCTTGCGGCGTTGTGCCTGCAGCCAGTCACCGAAGGCCGCGACCAGTGGAACACTGCGGGTCTGGCGGGCCGACAGACGCTGGCCGGGGGAGATGCCACGGATATCGGTTTCGACGGCATAGATCTCGGCAATGCGGCGCAGGCCCTCGGCGGCGATCTGTGATCCGTCGCGGTCAAAGACTTCCTTCAGCTTGCGGC
>CAYZKE010000175.1:0-6963 GCA_964478505.1 uncultured Loktanella sp. | reverse complement strand
GGGCGTAAAGTTATTGAGGCAGGTTTCATACAGGCAAGAAACCTATCGAGCAGTGATCTCTTTATAAGCAATCCCTCGCCCGCCTCCAAGCTAAAAGTTTGAAAAGGTTGGTAACCCTCTCTACGATCCGGTGCTAAGAGCAGATAGAACGGTAAGGGGCACACCGAAATGAGACGACTTTCGCGCAGAGCGATCCGCGGCACAGCCATCGTATTGGTGCTGGGACTGGCAGGGCAATCAGCCTTTGCCGAACCCCGCCATGGCATAGCTATGTATGGCGATCCTGCCCTACCACCTGATTTTGTGTCCCTGCCCTATGCCAACCCCGACGCACCCAAGGGCGGGCAGATCGTTACGGCAGAGGTCGGCAGCTTTGACAGCCTCAACCCGTTTATCCGCAAAGGCTCGACTCCATGGCAATTGCGGTTCTTCTTGGGCGAGAGCTTTATGGGCCGCTCTTTGGACGAACCCTTCTCGCTTTACGGCGTTCTGGCCGAATCGGTCGAGACAGGACCGAACCGCGAATGGGTGGAATTCACCCTGCGCGAAGGGGCGGAATTCTCGGACGGGAGCCCCGTCACCATCGAAGACGTCATGTGGTCCTATGAAACGCTCGGCACTATTGGCCATCCCCGCTATCTGGGTTTCTGGGCCAAGGTCGCCAGTATGGAACAAACCGGTGAGCGTTCCGTCCGCTTCACCTTTAACACCGAAGACCGCGAACTGGCCTTGCTGGCAGGCCTGCGCCCGATCCTGAAAAAGGCGCAGTGGGACGGAATCGACTTTGCCGAAAGCACAACCGAGGTCGTGCCGATCACATCGGCCCCCTATGTGATTGCCGATTATGATCCGGGTCGTTTCGTGTCCCTGCGCCGTAACCCAGATTACTGGGGGGCTGATGTGCCGTTCCGTGTGGGCACCAACAACATTGATGAGGTGCGGCTGGAGTTTTTCGGCGATGAAACAGCCGCGTTCGAGGCCTTTAAGGTCGGCGAAGTGAATTCCAACCGCGAATTCAACGTCGCCCGTTGGGAAAGTCAATACAACTTCCCCGCCGTGCAGGACGGTGATGTGGTGCTGTCGATCCTGCCCCATGAACGCCCCTCGGGGATGACAGGGTTTGTCATGAACACCCGCCGCGACCAGTTTGCCGATTGGCGTGTGCGCGATGCGATGATCCATGCCTTCAACTTTGAATTCATCAACGAGGCGATGACAGGATCGGCCCAACCACGGATCACCTCCTACTGGTCGAACTCACCCCTGGGCATGTCGCATGGCCCCGCCGAAGGGCGCGTTGCCGAATTCCTGGAACCCTTTGCCGCTGATCTGAGCCCCGGCACGCTTGAGGGCTACACCCTGCCCGTCAGCGATGGATCCGAGCGCAACCGTGCAGGCACCGCTGCGGCCCTTGCGCAGATGGAAGCCGCAGGGTGGACGGTGCAGAACGGCGTGATGGCCAATGCCGCAGGTGAACCTTTTTCCTTTGAAATCCTGCTCCCGCAGGGTGGTTCGGAAAATCAGGCGATTATCGACATGTATACGGAATCGCTCGCACGGATCGGGGTCACGCCCACCGTTGCCGTGGTGGATAGCGCACAATTTGCCGAACGGACCGATGCCTTTGATTTTGACATGACCTACTACCGGCGCGGTGTGTCGCTCTCGCCCGGCAACGAACAATATGTCTATTACGGCTCAGAGGCCGCCAACACGCCCGGTGGCAGCAACCTGATGGGCGTCAAATCCCCTGCGGTGGATGCGCTGATCGGCCGTTTGCTGACCTCGGAAAGTCAGGATGACTTTGTTGCGGCTGTCAAAGCACTTGACCGGACCTTGACCGCTGGCCGCTATGTGATCCCGATCTATCAGTGGAATATCAGCCGTTTGGCCCACGCCAAAGAGTTGAAGTTCCCCGACGAATTGCCCATTTTCGGAGATTGGCCGGGTTGGCAACCAGATGTCTGGTGGTATGAGGAATAGGCTATATTAAGAAAGGACGCGATCAACGCGCCCTTTCTACATCCGGGATAGTGTTCCGTAGGGGCATCTCGGAACCAAACCCATGTCTTGATCGTTTCTCTCCTAACGAAGAAGGGAAACTGAATTATGAAATGGAACGACATTGCTTCACACTGGACCGCTTTTATCCCCCGGATCACGACACGCTGGCCCGACCTTGACGAAAACGAAGTCATTGCCATCGACGGCGATCAGGATGCTTTTGTAGCCTATCTTGCCTCGTTCAATGATCAGGACACAGTCACTGCGAAAAGCGAACTGAATGAATGGTTGATGGGCGAACAGCCTGCGGATGCGGTCATGGACCCATCGCGCGACAACGCACAGATCAGCGCCACGACTGAAAACATTCCGGCGGGCGAAGATCCGTCAGATGATGATCGGCGTTTTGGCGACGATCTTACGCCCCAACCTCCAATCGACCGCGCTGGTTAGACCAGCGACGTGACCCAAAGGATCGTCGCATCCTCGGCACTGACCGAAACAACATTGTGCCCCATGGCAGCGTCATAATAGGCGCTGTCGCCCCGCTTGAGCTCAATGGGCTCATAAAACTCGGTGTAAAGCCGGATGTGCCCGGTAAGCACATAGAGAAACTCTTCGCCGTCATGGCGCACCCATCCGTCAAAATCCTCGATCTTTCGCGCGCGGATACGGGCGCGGTAGGGCAGCATCTTTTTGGTGGTCAGCGCCTCGGCCAGCATCGCGTGTTCATAGGTCGTCGTGACCTTGGCGGTTTCCTCGCCGTTGCGTGTGACCGCCATACGCCCGTTCACCTGCCCCTTGGAGGGCGGCGTGAACAGTTGTGGCACCGAAATCTCAAGCCCGACGGCCAGTTTCTTCAGCGCGTCATATGTGGGTGACATCTGGCCGTTTTCGATCTTGGACAGGGTCGAGCGCGCAAGCCCCGCCTGCTGTGCCGCTTGTTCCAGCGTCCAGTCGCGGGCTTTGCGCAGTTCACGCACACGCGCGCCAAGGTCAAGCGGTTGTGCGACGCTTGCTTCGCCGCTTTCCCGCGCGACGCGGATCATATCTTTGGGCCCGTTCTCTGTCATGCGCTTTCTATTAAGCAGACCGCATGCATCTTGCAACAGCACCGAGGTGTGGGTAGCGGTGAGACATGCTGTCGCTTGTGCAATCAGATAGGTATCCCCCCGCCCCGCGCCGGTTCAACATGGCCGCCCATGTGCTGGCACATGCGGATCGTCTGGGCGACAAGACCGCACTGTGCATCATGGGTGCAACAGGCAATGATGAACAGTTTGACTACCGGTCCCTGAAACGGGCGATCCTTGGCACAGCAACGGGCCTTTTGCAGCACGTCCGTCCTGACGAAAAGATCATTCTGCAACTCGGGAACACGCCCGAGTTTCCGATTGCTTTTCTCGGCGCGATCGCTGCCGGAATTGTGCCTGTGTCACTCTCCAGCGCGCTGACTGAAATCGAGTACCGAGAGGTCGTTGACACGATCCGCCCTGCCCTTGCCTTGCGCAGTATCAACGGGGCGGACATGGCCCTCTTGCGCGCTTTCCGGGAGCTTCCCGCAGCCGAATATGCCATGGGCGACCCTGCACGCCCTACATTTATCATCTACACCTCAGGCACGGGCGGGAGGCCAACACCTGTGGTGCACGCACACCGCGCGATCTGGGCGCGCCAGATGATGTGGGACGGCTGGTACGGGCTGCGCGAAGATGACCATATGCTGCATGCGGGCGCGTTTAACTGGACCTATACTTTGGGTACCGGATTGCTGGATCCTTGGGCGATCGGGGCGACGGCACTGATCCCTGCACAGGATGTCACGCCAGCCCAGTTGCCCGCGCTTATGCAGGCCCGCAAGGCCACGATTTTCGCCGCAGCGCCGGGCATCTACCGCAGGCTCTTGCGCGCGGCCATACCGGCGCTGCCATATTTGCGCCACGGCCTCTCTGCTGGTGAAAAAATGGCGCAACCCGTCAGAGACGCATGGCGCGAAGCAACGGGCAAGCCGGTCTATGAGGCCTTCGGCATGTCCGAATGCTCGACTTTCATTTCATCCTCACCTGCCAATCCGGCACCGGATCACACGTCAGGCTTTGTCCAACAGGGGCGCACCGTCGCGCTCATTGGCCCTGACGGGCCGGTCCCGCGTGGCACAATCGGCACAATCGCGGTCCACAAGGATGACCCCGGCCTGATGCTTGGATACCTTGACCGCCCAGATGAGACCGCCGCACGCTTTCAGGGCGACTGGTTCCTGACGGGCGATCTGGCCACGATGGACGAAAAAGGTGCCATCACCTATGCAGGCCGCGCTGATGATATGATGAACGCAGGCGGCCACCGTGTCAGTCCGATTGAAGTGGAAGAGGCGCTTACAGCGCATCCGCTGATCACCGAAGCCGCAGCCTGTGCTGTGCAGCTGCGCACAGGGGTTCATGTCATTGCGGGGTTTTACGTCGCCACAGACATGATAGAGGAAAAGGAACTCCGCGATTTTGCAGCGGCGCGTCTGGCCACTTACAAGATGCCCCGCCTTCTGATCGCCCGAGACAGACTTCCCCGCGGGGCCAACAACAAACTTTTGCGCCGCGTGCTGCGCGATGAATGGGAGACCAAATATGGTCAAGCTTGATATCATATCCGATCCGATCTGCCCCTGGTGCTATATCGGGAAAACGAACTTGGATAAGGCACTGGTGCAATTCCCCGACCATCCGTTCACAATCGAATGGCACCCGTTCCAGCTCAACCCCGACATGCCGTCAGAAGGCATGGACCGCCGCGCCTATCTTGAGGGCAAATTCGGTGGCAAGGAAGGTGCTGTCAAAGCCTATGCGCCCGTCTTTGCACACGCCGAAAAATCCGGCGCGCATATCAACTTTGAAGCCATCCAACGCACACCGAATACGATCGACGCCCACCGCCTGATCCATTGGGCCGGTATCGAACAGCGCCAGTCCTTTGTCGTGGACCTGCTTTTCAAAGCCTACTTTGTCGATGGCCGCGATATCAGCGATCATGAAGTGCTGGCCGATATTGCCGACACCGCCGAAATGGACGCAGCAATGGTGACAAAATTGCTCAGCTCTGATGCCGACACCGCCGACATCCGCGCCCGTGACAAGCACAGCCGCGAAATGGGCGTAAACTCGGTACCTACATTCATTGTCGCCCATCAGCACGCGGTGCCCGGCGCGCAGCCGCCCGAAATCTGGGTGAATGTCATTAAGGACATCATGGAAAAGATCGCTGCCGACGAATGAGCCAGCCAGCCAAAGCCCGCGCACTGCCACAAGGCGAGTTCATCGCGTTGATGGCGATGGTCTCGGCGACAGTCGCGTTCTCGATTGATGCGATGCTGCCTGCGCTGCCGGAAATGGCGGCGGCACTATCGCCGGACGACTTCAACCGCGCCCAGCTGATCGTTACCAGCTTTATTCTGGGGCTTGGCGTGGGCACTTTCTTTACCGGACCGCTGTCTGATGCCTTTGGGCGCAAACCTGTTATGATCGGCGGCACGGTCATCTACATGCTTGGGAGTGCCGCCGCATGGCAGGCCCAAACGCTTGAGGTGATGCTGGCGGCCCGTGTCCTGCAAGGGCTGGGTGCCGCCGGGCCGCGGGTAGTGGCCATGGCCCTGATCCGCGACCTTTACGCAGGCCCGCAAATGGCGCGTATCCTGTCATTCGTGATGATCATCTTCACGCTGGTGCCCGCCATCGCGCCCACTTTGGGACATTACATTGTCGTTGCCTTCGACTGGCACGCGATCTTTGTGGCCTGCATCCTGTTTTCCTTCATCACGACCACCTGGCTGCTGATCCGCCAACCGGAAACCCTGCGCCCTGAGAACCGCCGACCGCTCAGCGTCAGTGCGCTCTGGCGCGCCTTGATCGAGATGTTCACCCACCCAACCGCGCGCCTCTCAATCCTGATCCAGACGCTCACATTCGCGATGCTTTACAGCATCCTGTCCTCGACGCAACCGATCTTTGATCTGACATACGGGCAAGGTGACAACTTTCACCTGTGGTTCGGTGGCATCGCGGTCGTGGCTTCCTCATCAGGCTTTTTGAACGCGCGACTTGTTATCAGGCTGGGGATGCGGGCCATCATCAAGGCGATGTATACAGCGCAAATTTTCATGACGCTTCTGTTGATTGCTGTGCTTTTGGCCGGGACACCGGACAAAATCGCCTTTCCGGTCTACGTGGTTTGGGTGCTGTCGAACTTCTTTCAGGCTGGCCTGAGTATCGGCAACCTCAACGCGCTCGGCATGGAAGAAATGGGACATATGGCCGGGCTTGCCGCCTCTGTCCTGACCTCGGTCGCCACGGTTGGCGGTGTGCTGATCGCTGTACCCATCGCGCTACTTTTCGACGGCACACCCCTGCCCGCCGCGACCGGTTCATTGGTGCTGGCCTCAATCGCCCTTTGGCTGACGACGCAAATCAAACGCCCCGGCGAAACCTAGGGGTTCTTACTGGCCCGTAAATATCCCCGCCGGAGGCATAAATCTCTTAGGCGCTGGCCTTGGTTTTCTTCTCATCCGCCAGTTTTTGCGCCAGATCGCGGGCAATATTGAACGCACCCTGAATTTTATCGCGTTCCTTGTCCCAATCGCGGCGCACCACGATCTTGTTGTCCTTGATCTTTGCCGTGCCGTTTTGTGCATGGAGGAAATCAACCAGACCTTTGGGCGAGGCAAACTTGTCATTGTGGAACTGGATCGTGGCCCCCTTGGGCCCTGCATCCAGCTTGGCAATGCCTGCGCGTTTGCACATCGCCTTGATCCGCACGACCAGCATCAGCGTGTTCACCTCACGCGGCAGCTTGCCGAAACGGTCGATCAGTTCCGCAGCAAACCCTTCCAGCTCGACCTTGGTGGCAAGTTCTGACAGGCGACGGTAAAGCCCCAGACGTACGTCCAGATCGGGGACATAATCCTCGGGGATC
>CAYZKE010000174.1:0-6965 GCA_964478505.1 uncultured Loktanella sp. | reverse complement strand
TCGACCTTGTTCCAGACCTCGATGATCGGGGCCTCTTCGGCCACGCCAAGGCTTTGGAGAATGGCGCGTACGTCCTGTGCCTGTTCTTCGGTCTGTTCATGGCTGATGTCGCGGACGTGCACGATCAGGTCTGCATCCAGCACCTCTTCCAGTGTCGCACGGAACGCAGCAACCAGTTCGGTCGGCAGATCAGAGATGAAACCCACCGTGTCGGACATGATGATTTCGTCCCCTGTCGGCAGCACGATCTTGCGCATGGTCGGATCAAGTGTCGCAAAGAGCATGTCCTTGGCAAAGACTTCGGCCCCTGTCAGACGATTGAAAAGCGTGGATTTGCCCGCGTTGGTATAGCCCACCAAAGCGACAATCGGAAAAGGCACCTTGGCGCGGGACGCGCGGTGCAATTCGCGGGTTTTTACCACTTTCGCCAATTGCTTGCGCAGACGGTTGAGTTGTTCGTCAATGGCGCGGCGGTCGGCCTCGATCTGGGTTTCACCCGGGCCGCCGACAAAGCCCAAACCACCGCGTTGCCGCTCAAGGTGGGTCCATGCCCGCACCAGACGCGTGCGCTGGTAGGACAGTGCGGCCATTTCCACCTGCAACACGCCCTCGGAGGTGCGCGCGCGGTCGCTGAAGATTTCCAGAATAAGACCGGTGCGATCGAGCAGTTTGACACCCCATTCCTTTTCCAGATTGCGCTGCTGAACAGGGGTCACCGGACCGTCGATCAGCACAAGCTCGATTTCGGCGTCGTGAAACACTTGCTTAAGCTCTGCGATCTTGCCTTTGCCAAAAAGTTTACCGGGCTGGATTTTCGGCAGGCGAACGATGGTGCCACCAATCACATCCAGATCCGGCAATGCAGCGGCCAAAGCCAAACCTTCCGCCAAAGCAGGCTCAGCCGCGCGGCGGTTCTGGTCGTTCTTCAATTCGGGATGCAGTACCCAAGCCCGTGTGACGGGGCGATCATGTTCGAGCAAAGTTACTCTTCACCTTCATAAAGGCTGATCGGTTGCGCCGGCATGATCGTGGAAATCGCGCTTTTATAAACAAGCTGCGATTGTCCGTCGCGGCGCAGAAGCACACAGAAGCTGTCGAACCAGGTGATCACGCCTTGGAGTTTCACACCGTTCACGAGGAAAATCGTGACGGGTACTTTTGTTTTACGCACATGATTAAGGAATGCGTCTTGCAGATTTGCTTTGTCGGCAGCCATCGCCAAACCCTTTTTTCTTTTTCTTGCGGCCGCGGACCGGCCCCCCAGTGTAGTCAGGCTCAGTATGTCGCGCCTGATCTGGAGTTTCCACCCCCTATTTACACATTAAAAGAAGCGCTTAGCGCTGCCAGATTTCAGGATTGAAGAGCGCGATAATCGCCAGCGTCTCCAACCGTCCCAGCACCATGGCAAAGGCCAGAATAACCTTGGCGGCATCGGGAATTCCCGAATAGGCAATCGGTGTTTCCGCAGCAACCGCAGCCAATGGCCCTGTTGTCGATAGCGCCGAGACCGCCAGCACCATTGACGTTTCAAACTGTACCCCTGTCAGCGACAGGGCCAGCATCACCGCAGCAATGCTGATCGCAAACAGCATGAAGAATACCCAGGAAATATAGGCGCCCTGTTTGCGGATACGCCGCGCATCCTTGCCTCCGCCACCAACAGAAGACGGATGCAAAAGGCGTTCCTGTTCACGTTCCCCGTGACGATAGAGCGCGTAAATCCGCAAGAGTTTGACCCCGCCTGCCGTTGTCGCCACACCGCCCCCGATCAAGGCAAGACCGATCAGGAACAGCCCCGGCGTGTTGAGACCGGACCAGTCCGTTGCACCGCCCCAGAAATGTGATTCAAATCCGGTTGTCGTCAAAAAGGACGTCACCGTGAACAAGCCCCCCCAGAGCGCTGATGCGACTTCCTGCACACCGGCGGCGTCCTCGCGCTCAGCGGCACCAATGAAATGGCGCATGAACAAAAGCGTCGTGACCGTGCCGATCAATACCAACGCTGTCAGAAACTCGGGATCACGACGCAGACCGCGTTCGCGTTCGCCGATCAGACCACGGCTGAAGGTCAGGCGGGACAGGGCGAAGATGAAGAAACAGAAGATCAACAGCTCGCCCCAGAACCGCGAGGCCGCAAAATAGAGCCCCCCGATAGGCGAAATGCCCGAGGTCGAGAGCGTCGACATGGCGTGGATCAATGCGATGTAGGGAAATTCTCCCGCAATCACGAGGCCGATCCAGAGCAGCGTTGTCAACCCGATATAAACCGGCGTCAGGGCCAGCGTATAGCGCACAAGCCGTTCAGACGGATCGGCAATCTGCGCAATCTGCGTGAAACCGCCACTGGTGCCCCTGCCCGCGTTGCCCGTTGCGCGCACCTCAAACCCGCCAAGGTTCATGGGTGCGAAAATCGACACAGCGGTCACCCAGACCAGCAGACCACCCATCCAGCCCACCAGACCGCGCCAGAGATGCTGCGACGGGGTCAACCGCCCTGCAGTGTCATAAACCGTGGCACCGGTCGTGGTGAAGCTCGACACCATTTCAAACCATGCGTCCAGAAATGTCGTGTTGCCGACGGCCACATAGAAGGGAATCGCAAACATAATCGGCAGGGCCGAAAAGGCCGCAAAAAGGCCGACCAGCTGGCTACGGGCCACACTGCGGGGCGCATAGCCCGCGGTGGCCAGACCGATCATCAGCGTGATGATCGAAAACAGGATAAACCCGTAAAAGAATACGCGCATCGTGTCGAAGTCTTCCATGACCGCGCCATGCGCCGCAGGAACGATCATCGACGCCGCACCCAGACCCATCAGGATCACGAAAAATGGAAGCCGGACAATCCAAGCCATCAGAAGAAGTCTATCGAGACCTGCAAGAGGCGTTCAACTTCGGGCACATCATCGGACATCGCGAAAATCGCAATCACGTTGCCCTCTTCGATGCGCGTCTCGCCAGTTGGGCGCACGATTTTGCCTTGCTGCATGACCGCGCCGATCAATGTGCCTTCGGGGAAGTCGATATCCTTCACCTTCTGGCCCGCAATCGGCGATGTTCCCAGCACTTGCGCCTCGATCACTTCTGCCTCGGCATCCCCGATCGAATAGACACCGCGCACGCGCCCGTGGCGGATGTGACGCAGGATCGAACTCACAGTCACCGCACGGGGGTTGATATAGGCGTCAATATCCAATGGGCCCATCAGCGGCACGAGGGTCGGATCGTTAACCAAAGAGATCGACATTTTGCAGCCCATCTCTTTGGCGCGCACAGCGGCCAGCAGGTTTGTCTTATCATCATCCGTTACAGCCAGCACGGCGTCAGCGGATGAAATATTCGCCTCTTCGAGCAAACCACTGTCCAGCCCGTCGCCATGGAGCACGATTGTGCGGTCCAGCGCATCCGCCGCGCGTTCGGCATTCTCGCGGTTCTTCTCGATCACCTTGACACGCACACGTTCGGTGCGCGCTTCGAGCGCCTGAGCCACACCAAGCCCGACATTGCCGCCACCAATGATGACGATACGTTCTTGTTTTGATTGGGTTTTACCAAATATTTCCAACGTGCGCGTCATATCTTCGGTGTCGGTGAAGATATAGCATTCATCATCGGGAAAGATCTGGTCACCGGGGGATGGCACAAAAAGCGTGCCTTCGCGCCGGATGCCCACCACGACAGCGCGGAGCGTGGAAAAAAGATCGGTCAACTGGCGCAGGGGGGTGTTGATGACAGGGCAATCGTCATCGATCATGATCCCCAAAAGTTGCGCGCGCCCTTCCAGAAAGCTTTCGGTGTCAAAAGCCGCGGGTGCCGCCAAGCGTTGCAAAGCGGCCTCTGCCACCTCGCGTTCGGGCGAAATCACCACGTCGATAGGCAGGTGATTGCGCCGGTAAAGATCCGCATAGGCCGGATCAAGATAGTTCTGGGCGCGCAGACGGGCGATTTTGCGCTGCACCGAAAACACCGAATGGGCCACCTGACAGGTGACCATATTCACCTCATCGGAATGGGTCGCGGCAATGACCATATCGGCATCCGCGGCACCCGCGCGGTCCAGCACATCAGGATAGCTTGCAAAGCCCGCGATGCCCTGCACATCCAAGGTATCGGTGGCACGGCGCACCAGTTCGGGGTTGCTATCGACCACTGTGACATCGTTGTTTTCGCCGGATAGATGGCGGGCAATTTGCCAGCCAACCTGCCCTGCACCACAGATGATGACTTTCATTCGTCCTCGCCTTCAATATAGGCCACGCGGCCACCCGCCTTGTTCGTTGTCACAACGCCTAGCGATTTCAGCTTGCGGTGCAAGGCCGAACGTTCCATCCCCACAAAGGACGCTGTGCGGCTGATGTTGCCACCGAAGCGGTTAATCTGGGTCAGCAGGTACTCGCGTTCGAAAAGCTCGCGGGCCTCGCGCAAAGGCAATGTAGCAAGACCACCAGACAGCACAATCCGCCCTTCCTCGCCGCCGCCATCTTCACTGTTCGGCAGCTCTTTGGCGCTGATATCACCGGTATTTTCTCCAAGGATTAGAACGCGTTCTACGACGTTTTTCAACTGCCGCACGTTGCCCGGCCAGAGCATGGTCTGCAACAGCGCACGTGCATCCTCTGCCAATTTGCGCAGTGGCAGGCCTTGCAACTTGTTGCAGGTTTCAATGAAATGCTCGGCGAGAAGCGGAATATCCTCGCGGCGTTCCTCCAACGACGGCACAGCAATCGGCACAACGTTCAAACGGTGGTACAGTTCTTCGCGGAACATGCCCGCAGCAATTGCAGCAGACAGATCGCGGTTGGTGCTGGAAATCACCCGCAGATCGACCTGCACCTTGTCGTTACCGCCGACGCGCTGAAACCGCTGCTCGACCAATACCCGCAGGATTTTCGATTGCGTTCCTAAAGGCATGTCCGCGATTTCATCGAAATAAACGACACCGCCATTGGCCTCTTCCAGCAAACCCTGCTCAATCCCGCGCCCTGCATCTTCACGGCCGAACAACACTTCTTCCATGCGCTCGGGTTCGATCGAGGCCGAGTTCACCACCACAAAGGGTGCCGAGGCGCGGTTGGAATTGGCGTGAATATAGCGCGCGGCAATTTCCTTGCCCGCCCCCGCAGGGCCCGTCAGCATCACGCGACCGTTGGATTTTGTGACCTTATCCAGTTGCGACTTCAGGGTTCGGAAGGCCGCGCTGTCGCCCAGCATCTCGGCACTCTGGCTCTCGCCGCGCCGCAGTTGCACGTTTTCGCGGCGCAGCCGCGAGGTTTCCATCGCGCGGCGGATCACCACCAACAACTGGTCAATGTTGAAGGGCTTTTCGATAAAGTCGTAGGCGCCCTGCTTGATTGCCGCGACCGCAATTTCGATATTGCCGTGCCCTGAAATAATAACGATCGGTATCTCCGGATGGTCGCGCTTCACGGTTTTGAGAATATCAATCCCGTCCATATTGCTGTCTTTCAGCCAGATATCCAGGATCATCAGCGCGGGCTTCTCGGACGCGATCTGGGCCATACATTCATCGGAGGTACCGGCCAGCCGTGTGGTATAGCCTTCGTCGATCAGAATTTCCGAAATGAGTTCGCGAATATCGCGTTCATCATCCGTAATCAGAATATCGCCCATAATTTACCTCATGCTGGAATTTTTGGGGCACGCGCGGCTTGCACCGATGCGGGCAGTTGAATAATGGCGCAGGCGCCTGCGTGATCGTAGCCTGCAAAAACCTCGGCATCTGTCAGTGTCAGCGTACCGCCGTGTTCCTCGATGATCTTTTTGACGATGGGCAGGCCAAGACCCGTCCCTTCGCCGCGCGTCGTCACGTAAGGCTCGAACAGGCGCGCGCGATCTTCCGGCAGGCCGATCCCGTTGTCCGAGATTTTAATCGTTACTTTATCCTTATCTTTGGACATACGGAGTTGGATTTCAGGGCGATAGCCCTCTGCCCCGTGGCGGCTGATATAGGTTTCCGTCGCCTCTCCTGCATTCTTCAAAAGGTTTGTCAGCGCCTGCCCGATCATGGTGTCATCCATATCGACCAACACCTGTTCTTCGGGGATCTCGGCGGCAAAATGAACATCGGGCTGACCTGCGATCTGCAGGGACAGCGCGTCATGCACCAGTTGCGTCATGTCATTGATGTGCAATTCCGGTTCCGGCATGCGCGCAAATTTGGAAAACTCGTCCACGATGCGCCGCAGGTCGTTGGTCTGGCGCACGATCACGTCTGTCATTTGTTCCAGCTTGTCAGCATCATGGCCGACCTGACTATGGAACTTGCGCTTGATCCGTTCCGCCGACAGCTGAATGGGCGTCAGCGGGTTCTTGATCTCATGCGCAATCCGGCGCGCCACATCGCCCCAAGCGGCCATACGCTGGGCACTGACCAGATCGGTCACATCGTCAAAGGCAACAACATAGCCTTCCAGCGTCCCGTCCACATTGCGGCGCTGCGCCATCCGCACCAGCAGGCTTTCCTGTTGGCCTTTGCGGATCAGGTTGATCTGGCCCTGCACGCTCTCGCGGTCGGTTTCGCAGACCTGTGTAAAAAGATCAGCAAACTCGGGAACGGCAACCGTGAGCGCGGTTTCTTCGGGTTGATCACTCACGGACAACAACCGGCTGGCAGAAGGGTTCACAAAGGTCACGCGGCCATAGGCATCAAGCCCGACAACCCCCGAGGTGACCGACCGCAGCACAGAATCAAACAAACGCCCCCGCCGTTCTGTCCGCTGGTTTGTCTCGATCAGCTGGTCGCGCTGTCCTTTCAGACGGCTCGTCATCTGGTTGAAATAATGGCCCAGTTGCGAGATCTCGTCATCGCCGTCATCCTCGATCACGCGCACATCAAGATCACCCGACCCGACCCGTTGGGACGCAGACACCAAGCGGCCCACAGGCGTTGACAGGCGCTCGGCAAAGACCAGACCGCCCCAGATCGCACCAAGGATCAGGATAAA
>CAYZKE010000173.1:3171-6976 GCA_964478505.1 uncultured Loktanella sp. | reverse complement strand
GAAGGCGCTTGCGGCTCTGTTGTCGCGACCAGTACCTGAAAGCAAATGCGCTGGACACGATCAGTGCGACAATAAGGAAAGCTGTCATTGCTTCGCGCCTCGGCTAGCGATGTTGTCCGTTATAGCTAAATATCATCCGGCACAAAACAACCTACGCACTTGGCGGGTCCTTCTGGCATCGTTTTGATGACTGTCCAATTCCTGCGTACCCAAGGTTTTTCGTCGAACCAAAGGGCAGCCGTAGTTGAGCGAGATCGGCACCTCGGGATCGTATTCTCGGGGCATGGCGGGACAGTTTCCTGAATGCCATTCCAGCACGCAAGGCTCCGCGCAGGACTGACCAATGTTTTAAGCGCAGCATGCCAGATCTTGCGGTTCAGAGGCGGCTATTTCCCATAGGTTCTTTCTGCAATATCAAACCGAGATATCTCTGTTTCGATCATAGACAGGAAGGCCAACTCTGCCTCGGAATACCGTCGGGCCGGATTGCTTATCAGATAAATACTGACTTCCGGCAGATCCTCGTAGGGCGGCAGCTGGCGTATATGTCCCGCAGCAACGTCCTGCCGGGCCACATGAAGGGGCAAAGCACCAATCCCCACGTTCGCCATAATCAAGCGCCGTATTTCATTCAGACTGGATGAGACACCACGCCAGTTGCGCGACAGGTTCAAACGGGACCGCAAGATGGAAATGGTCTCAAGCGGGCCCCCTTCAGCCTCGGTTTGAAAGGCGACAAAGGGTTCGCCTTCGAGATCTTCTTCAGTGATATTCTCAGCCCCGAACAGGCGATGCCGTGCTCCGCAGAAAAGACCGAAATACTCTTTATAAAGCACCATAGTCTTCAGCTTTTCCGGCGTACGCGACAGCAGGCAAATCCCGAAACTTGACTGGTTTAGGGTGACCATCCTCTCAACTTCGTCACTTTCGTTCACCGAGAAGGAATAGGTGACCCCCGGATGAGCCGTGGAGAAACGATTGAGAAAATCATCAAAGTGCTCAGAGACCACAGAACTCGTGATCGCAACGGACAAATGCCCCCGCAGCTCTGCATTGTCTTCATCCAGAATAGTCGGAAGCTGAGAGACTGTCCCGAAAATCGTAGCGCATTCCGCATAAAGAACCTGACCTGCACGGGTGACCGTGAATATGTTCGGTTTGCGGATAACAAGTGTTTTGCCGACGGCTTGTTCCAGACGTTGGAGAGCCGAAGAAATGGTCGGCTGCTTCAAGCCAAGAAAAACTGCCGCCTTCGATATGCCCCGCTGCTCCACGACCACCATGAAAGTGCGAAGCAAGTTCCAGTCAAGGTTCCAAGGAAAACGGCTGCGATGCGGTAAGCTCATAGACTTCATCTATATTGATGATGTTGAATATCTATTTGCCCAATGCGGAACGAAATGCAAGGCTTTCGTTCAGAGCGGGTGCAATCCGCCGATTTCCCTCGGGTGAAATGCCTGTACAAAAAAACCAACATGGAGATGAAAATGACATTACGCCGTACGCTTTTGAAGTCGGCCATTGTTGCAGCGGGCTTTGCTGTCGCCGGGCTGAACGCTGCTGCCGCAGACGAACTGGAAACCCTCAAGGACAAAGGCGTCATCCGCATTGCGATGTCGGGCGCCTACCCACCCTTCAACTTCGTGAATGATCAAAACGAAGTTGTCGGCTTTGACCCGGCCGTCGGCGCCGAGATCGCCCGCCGCATGGGCATGGAAGCCGAGATCGTCACCACCGCTTGGGATGGGATCATTGGTGGTCTGCTGGCCAACAAATACGATGCGATCGTCGGCTCTATGACAATCACAGACGAACGTGACGAAGTCGTGGACTTTGTCGGTCCCTACTATTCGGACAAGCGCGCTATCTTTACCAACCCAGGTTCAGGCATCAGCAGCCTTGAGGATCTGGAAGGTAAGCGCGTGGGCTTGACCCTGGGCGAGACCCACGAGGATTGGGCGCGCGAGCGGGGATACGACATCAACACCTACAAGGGCCTGCCTGAACTTCTGCTTGAGCTGGAAAACGGCCGTGTCGATGCCATCGTGAACGATTCCATCGCCGCTATTCTTGCGATGACCGCGAAGGGACAGGAATTCGAGATGTTCGCTGACCCGACCACCGAACCTTTCGGCGCAGGTATCGCTATTCGCGAAGGCAACCCTGAACTGGCCTCTGAAATGCAGGCAGCGCTGGATGCCATGATGGAAGACGGCACTTACCTGCAGCTTGCAGAAGAGTGGATCGGCGCGGATATCCGCTAGACCCGAAATTGCCTCCGCCACCTTTCGTGGCGGGGGTATTCATTTCTTATGTGGGCCTATGCGCGACCTCTGCAATTCATAGAGGCCACTGATTGGCTTGGGCGATGTGCCCGTTTTCGCGAGATCAACCAAAGGGGCATGACATGGACATCGACCTGATGCTCAAGGTCTATCCGTTCTTTATCGAGGCAGCCTGGGTCACCATCTTGCTGTCCGTTCTCACGGCGATCCTCGGGTTGACGTGCGGGGCGCTTGGTGCGGCAGCGCGCCTGTCGCGATTTGCTCTCGTGCGCTTTCTGGGCGCGGCCTATGTCAGCGTTTTTCGCGGCACACCGGCGCTGATCCAATTGTTCATTCTTTACTTCGGCGGCCCACAGATCGGGATCCAGCTGGACGCGTTCGAGGCTGGTGTGATCGGTTTGGGGATCAACGCCGGAGCCTACATGACAGAAACAATTCGTGGCGCGATCATTTCGATCGACAAAGGCCAGCGTGAAGCGGCCCGCACGCTGGGCCTGAGCCAGTGGCAAGCGATGTATAAGATCATTCTGCCGCAAGCCGCACGGCTGATGGTGCGCCCGCTTGGCGTGAACCTGAATATGTTGATCAAGGCGACTGCATTGGTAGCCGCGATCTCGGTTATTGAACTGACGTACACCGCACAGCGTTATATCGGATCGACCTACAAGCCGTTCGAAATGTTCCTGCTCGCAGGGATTCTTTACATGATCATCATCTATGTGACCGGTCGGGGCGTTGCCTGGCTGGACCGCAAAGTTCAGATCAACTGAGCTGGAAGGACAGAGAACATGGGCCTCGATTTTTCGGTTGTTCCTCAATACCTCGATATCATTCTGCTGGGCTGCGCTTGGACAATCGGCATCACGCTTGCTGCTGCTGTTCTGAGCTTTTTTGGCGGCATCGTGTTTGCTGTGATCGCGCTTTATGCCCCTTGGATCATCCGGCAACCCTTCCGCCTGATCGCATGGGTTTTTATGGGGACACCTCTGCTCTTGCAGCTCTTCCTGATCTATTTCGGGCTGGTCCAGATCGGGATCGACTTGCCAGCGTTCATCGCGGGGATCATCGGATTGGGTCTGCACTTCGCTGTCTATAACTCCGAGTTGATCCAGACGGCGATCCTTTCGGTGGACAAGGGCCAGATGGTGCCGTGATCCCGCCAATTGGCAACAACATGATCGCGCTTCTCAAGGACAGCGCGCTCGTGTCCGTCATCGGCGTGAGCGAGCTGACCCTGTCGGCGCAGCGTGTGATTGGCAGGACCTATCGCCCATTCGAATTCTATCTCGTGGCCGCCGCTTTCTACTATGTCATCAACCTTGGCATGGAATGGATCGTGCGGAAAATCGAACGCCGCATTTCCATTTCGCGCTGATCTCAAGGGGCTCAATATGACCGATCAGAAAAACTTTGTCGAAATCCGACACGCCCAGAAAGCCTTTGGCACGCTCGAGGTCCTCAAGGATATCAGCCTGAACGTAGAGCGCGGGCAGATTGTAGCGATCATCGGGCCTTCCGGA
>CAYZKE010000173.1:387-3152 GCA_964478505.1 uncultured Loktanella sp. | reverse complement strand
TGAAATAATTCTGGACGGGGTGCAGGTAAACAAAAGCTTGCCACACCGGCAGTACGAGAAACACATCAATGAAATGCGCCAGCAGATCGGCATGGTGTTTCAGCACTTTAACCTGTTCCCCCACATGACAGCCCGCGAAAACGTCACGATGGCGCCGAAGATGCTCAAGGGCCTGTCCAAGGAAGAAGCCGACGCGCTGGCCGTCGAGCAGCTTGACAAAGTGGGTATGCTGGAGCGGATCGATTATTACCCGTCGCGGCTTTCGGGCGGTCAGAAACAGCGCGTCGCGATTGCCCGCGCTTTGGCGATGAAGCCCAAACTGATGCTGTTTGACGAGGCGACATCGGCGCTCGATCCCGAATTGGTGGACGAAGTGAACCAGGTCATGAAAAAGCTCGCCGAAGAGCACATGACCATGATCATCGTCACCCATGAAATGGACTTTGCAGCATCGGTCTGTGACCGGGTCTTGTTCATGGATAAAGGCGTTGTTGTCGAAGAAGGCCCGCCCGAGGTGGTGTTCAGGAACCCGACCCAGGAAAGAACCCGTGAATTCCTACGCAAACATCTTGCAGGTGCCAAATGACAGACGAAATCTCATATCTGTTCTATCAGTCGCGCAATCCGCGCCCCTTTCTTGATCACGGCGAGGGCATCTATCTATTCGACGAGGATGGCAAACGGTATATCGACGGCTCGTCCGGGGCGATGGTATCCAATATCGGCCATTCCAATCCGCGTGTTCTGGCCAAGATGAAGGCCCAGATGGACAAGGCCACCTTCGGCTATCGTCTGCATTTCCGCACCCACCCGTCAGAGGATCTTGCCG
Organism: uncultured Loktanella sp.; assembly: GCA_964478505.1. Taxonomy (GTDB): domain Bacteria; phylum Pseudomonadota; class Alphaproteobacteria; order Rhodobacterales; family Rhodobacteraceae; genus Yoonia. The sequence goes on along the minus strand of CAYZKE010000173.1, from coordinate 2,323 downwards.
CCAAGACCGTGGCGATGACACCTGAAGGGTTGGATCGCGTGTTCTTTGTCTCGGGTGGGTCCGAAGCGGTGGAGAGTGCCGTAAAACTGGCCCGGCAATACGCGCTGACACAGGGGCAGTCGGAACGCTACAGGGTTATTTCGCGCTTTCCATCTTATCATGGATGCACATTCGGCGCGCTCGATCTGACGGGCTATGCCCCTTTGCGTGATCCTTTTGCCCCGATGATGCAGGGCATGCCAAAGATTGCCGCACCTGCCACCTACCTCGATCGCGACAACCTGACCGAGGAAGAACGTGGGCTGAAATATGCAGAGCTCTTGCGCGACAAGATCGAGGAATTGGGACCAGAAACTGTACTGGCCTTCGTGATGGAGCCTGTCGGCGGTGCCTCGACCGGGGCACTGGTCGCACCCGATAGCTATTATGGCCGCGTGCGTGAAATCTGTGACGAATATGGTGTGCTGCTGATTTATGACGAGGTCATGACAGGCGCGGGCCGGACGGGCAAATTCCTGGCCTCAGAACACTGGGGCATTACCCCTGATATCGTCGCCATGTCCAAGGGTTTTGGTGCGGGCTATGCGCCGCTTGGTGCGATCATTGCCGGCGCCCGTTTGGTTGAGCCGGTTCTGGATGCAGGCGGTTTCCTGCATGGGTTCACCTATGCGGGCAATCCCTTGGCTTGTTCGGCGGGGCTGGCCGTGCTGGAAGAGATGGAAGATCAGGGGCTGATCGAGAACGCAGCGCGCATGGGCGAAGTGTTGATGGGCGAATTGCGCGCATTGATGGACCGCTACCCTTTCATCGGCGATGTGCGCGGCAAGGGGCTTTTGACGGCGTTCGAGTTTGTCGCGGACCGCCACACTATGGCGCCGCTCGATCCAAAACTGAACGCTTACGAGCGGCTTGTTGAACTGGCTTATGCGCGCGGCTTAATCATCTATTCGCGGCGCACAAGGGGCGGAAAGGAAGGCGACCATTTCCTTGTCGCGCCACCGCTGATTATCACCCAAGAGCAGATCAAGGAAATGATGGTGATCCTGCGCGATGCCTTGGATGCCTTTGCAGACGAGGTTGGTTTGTCGGTGGAGACGGCGGCATGAAACTTCCTGACAAGCAATGCGCCATCCCCACCGCGATTGCCGAAATAAAGGACGGCGACACAGTTATGGTTGGCGGGTTCGGCGTACCGGGCACGCCCATGACGCTGATCCATGCTCTGGTCGCCCACGGTGCCCGCAACCTGACCGTGATCAAGAACGATGCGAACGAGCCGGGCATGGGCATAGATCACCTATTGCAAAGCGGGCAGGTCACGCGCCTGATCACCACACATCTTGGTTTGAACGGCAACGCGATTGCCTTGATGAATACCGGCAAGCTCGAGGTAGAATTCAACGCACAGGGCATCTTGGCCGAACGCATTCGGGCCGGTGGCGCAGGCATCGGCGCTATTCTCAGCGATATCGGGATCGGGACAGAATTGGCTGACGGCAAACAGGTCGTCGAAATGGAAGGCAAAGACTATGTGGTCGAGCCTGCCCTGCGCGCCGATGTCGCCCTGATCCATGCTGATCGCGCCGACAGTTTCGGCAATCTGGCCTATGTGGCGACTGCGCGGAACTTTAACCCACTGATGGCAATGGCAGCCAAATGCGTCATTGCCGAAGCCGAGACTGTCCTACCACTGGGTGAGCTTCAGGCGGACGATGTCCACACGCCTGGCGTATTTGTCGACCACGTCACAGCACTCGGCGAACTATCAAAGGAATACGCCGTTGTCCGACGTTAGAGAACGCATGGTGGCCCGCGCCGCGCGGGAAATCGCACCGGGCATGGTGGTCAATCTCGGGATTGGTCTGCCGACGAAGGTTGTCAACCATCTGCCAGCAGATTTCCCCGTGTGCTTGCATACCGAAAACGGTCTGACAGG
>CAYZKE010000173.1:0-377 GCA_964478505.1 uncultured Loktanella sp. | reverse complement strand
TTTGCCATCGTCCGGTCCGGTCGCCTAGACCTGACGATGCTGGGCGCGTTCGAGGTCAGCGCTGCGGGCGATCTGGCCAATTGGAAAATCCCCGGCAAATTCAGCCCCGGTGTGGGCGGCGGGATCGAGCTTGCGCAGAAAGCACGGCGGGTTGTGGTTCTGACCACCCATACCGACCGCGCAGGAAACCCCAAGCTCAAGCAGACCTGTTCACTGCCGCTGACGGCCCGCGCATGCGTATCGCGTATCTTTACCGACATGGCCGTGATCGACGTCACCGCAGAGGGTTTTGTCCTTGTTGAAACCGCAGAAGGTGTCAGCGCCGCAGACGTCGCCGCAGCAACCGATGCGCACTTGGTCGTGCCCGATACGCGCCT
>CAYZKE010000172.1:3454-6977 GCA_964478505.1 uncultured Loktanella sp. | reverse complement strand
GAACAGGATGCTGCGGCGCGCACGAAACTCGAAACCGAGTTGGCGGCGTTGAACGGCAAATACAACGAGATGGTGCAGAACGAGCAGGTTCAGCTTGCCAAATCCCAGACGCTTGAGCGGTATATCGAGAAGGGCAAAACCTGGATCGACAGCCTGCAGAACCAGGCGGCGACCCAGATGGTGCTGATCAACAAGCTCCAGACAGATACCAAGCAGCGTGTTGTGCTTTATGATGCCTTGTCGAAGTCGTTGAAGACCGCGCAGCAGCAGGATGTGGCCCACAAGATCAACGAAATCGGTGTGAAAACAGACCAGGAGGCGCAGTCAGCCATGGCCGCCATCGGGTCTGCCACCAACGCGCGGATGGCCGATATGCTGGAAGCCCACGAAGACCACATGGTCTTTGCCCGCGAGGTGCTGGAGGCCAAGGCGAAAGCGGATGAGCGTTTTGTGCGCCGGTTCCAGGAGATCGTGAAGAAGCACGATAGCAACCAGTATGGGGCGTAGGCTGGGTGAAACCCACGCGTTCTGATATGACCGCTCCGGACCTTCAAGCCGACCACATGAAGTTGGAAGATACCCGCGTCACGCGCCGGTATTTCGATAAATTCGCCAAGATCACCAGCCATCTGACCAAAGTTGCGGCGACCATGGAGGCCGAAGGGCGCTTTGATCGCAAAGAGATCGAGGTGATGGCCCGCTATCTGGTCGGCCTGAACTGGACCTTCACGGCGCTGGCGCACAAGTATCATTTCGCCGGGCGGTTTGCGCATTCGGGCAAGCTGACCTTCGACCGGTATGAAAGCGGGTTTCCGGTGTATCAGGAACTTCTGGAGATGGCGAATGACGCCCAGCAGGCAGACCGTCATCTGAATACACAGCCGAGTGTTGGTGATCTGAAAGACCAGATGGTGCGGGTCATTCTGAGCGAACAGCAGATCCCCACAAAGCTGCAATATGCTTTGTCGCAAAGGCTATATTATGAAGAGCTATCGCGTGGCGATCAGTTTTGGGCGCGTAATGATCCGCAATGTCTCTGGCTGGGAAATCAGGGCGACCGGCGGCGGTTTCTGGTGCACTGGGCGGTTTACGACAGTCAGGTGAACCTGCCCACGATCTATCTGATGGAGTTGGAAGATACAGGGCGCGTAGGCTTGCCAAAGGATCAGCATCGCTGGCCCGAAGCGCAGGCGCATCTGATGGCGCAGTCCTTGGCGCATCTCAAGCTGTTGACGATTGCCAAAGGGTTTGATGAGGATTTTGACGACCTGCACCCGATCCGTTTGCGCCGGTTTCACATCGGGCCGATGTACAGCAATGCGTTTACGCGCCAATCGGGTCCCTTGCGGGACGTCTTGCGCGACGCCAACGCGCCCGCCGGCGAGGATTGGGCCTTGGTCTGGACCGAGGAAGAACTGCTGTCGGAACGTGTCGAGAACGTGAAATCCGGATGGTTCGGCTCTGTTGAGAGACAGATTTTTGCCCTTGATCCCTTTGAAGGTGGCGGTGCGGAAACGGGGGCAAGCCGGATGGAGCGGTCTTTGATCATGCCGGAACGTCCCTATCAGGCTTTGGCAGAGCGCAACCCGGCAGGGTTTCGCGACGTACGCAAGTTCGTTGTCAGCGATACGGGACGTGTGTTGAGTTACAGATAGGGTGGGTCAAGACCCACCTTGCGACGCGGCGCGGGAAGTGCCGAAAACGACAAAGAGGAAACGATGAGCCAATCAAGTGATCAAATGGAGCTGCGTGAAGACGATATCCGCAAGCACTATATCCCCGCTGCGGAAATGCTGATGCATCTCGATCATGCACCGCGTTTGGCCAAGGCGCGCCTGTCGCTTGAGGCACCTGAAAAGTCACCTGACGTTGCCGCAACCCGGCGTCGGTTCCGGTCAACGACACCGGGATTGCTGTCGCGGACTTCGGCGCCTTCGGGTGGTGTGCGCCTGTTGGACCGGATTGCCGAAAGCGATGACGATGACCCATTAACCTCGCCTGCACAGGCGGCGGTGGCGCATGCACTGCGCCGTGCGCTGTCGATTGCTCTGACTGTAGCGGATGCCTTTTCGGATCAGACGGCACTGACCGAATTGAAGCGCATCAACCTTGAGGGGCGCATGCCGCAGGAAAGGTCTGTTGAATTTACCGAGTACCTGACAGCGGAATCACTGGTTGCGCTTTACACATTTGCCAATGCCGCCTCGTTCCTCTTGGCCACACAAGCGAGTGAGCAAAGTGTCGATGTGGGGTCCGTGGATGAAATTCTGACCGATAACGCGCCACTGGCGCTCCACGGGGCGATTTGGGAGCTGGATCAGAAACTGGGCCAGTTTGCCAAGGATGAGGCGACGCTGATTGCCACCGTGCTTGCCTATGCCGAGCAGTTGATGGAAAGGGTCGCGCTGCGTGCGTCAACCGCGGGGCGTCTGGCGTCGTTCAATGCCGCCTCTTGGCGTGTGGAAGCGGATGATTTTGTGGTGCAGGGATTTACCCCTGCGCGCAAGGCCAAGGGCTCTACCCTGACCATGACCTTCAAGAAGCCGAATGAGGTCGTGGGCAATCACATCGCCAAATATCAGGCGATGAAGCTGTCCAAGATGCTGATGGCCTATGATTTTGACCGCAGACTGAACCCCTTTGCGGAACTGGGCGGGTTCATCTTTACCTTCATGGGCGATGGGAAGCCCGGCACCGGTAAAACAACGCTGATCCAGATGATGGCGGGGTTGATGCATGAGTACTGTCAGAACGCAGGCTATCCGTTTCGCTATCAGAACCTGAGCACGGATAATATCGACAGCTATCAGGGTAAATCCGGTCAGAACGCCAAGGCGTTTATCAATAATGTGCTTGATCCCGGGGTGATCGGTTTCGGAACAATTGATGATATCGACCAACTGGCAGGCAAGCGGGGCGACCGGCAATCCTCGGCGGGGCAGTTGGAGATTACGGCCGTTTTGATGGAGAGTTTTGCGGGTGCCAATACGGTCGTGCGGGGCAACTGCACCTTCGGGATGTTCTCGAACTATCCCGAAAACGTGGATGACGCATTGCGTCAGCGTGCCGGTGCGCGGTTTCTGGTGGATGGGCCGCAAACGCGCGAAGACTATATCGATATCCTTTATCTGCTGATGGGCAAGAACCACGATATCCCCGTGGGCGCGCATGAGGTGTTTAGCGCGCAAGAGATCAAAAAGGCTGTTGCAGCCAGTTTTGACAGCCATTCCCGCCCGCATGAGGAAGGACTTCAACGGGTGTTTGAACGCATCCATGCGCAGGTTGGTGATCTGGATACGATTGCGAAGCTGGGGACCTATCTCAAAGGGATCCAGGAGGCGGATGAGCGGTTCACGGGTCGCGCGATCAAGAACATCACGGACGCGGTGAAAGTCCGCGCCATGGATTTCGAATTGCCCGACGAATGGATGGAAGAGCCTGACCTGTTCCTGTTCAAGGATTATGATACCAAAAAGGGCATGATTTCAGAGCTACGCCAGCCGATCACGGTGGACATGGTGAT
>CAYZKE010000172.1:0-3354 GCA_964478505.1 uncultured Loktanella sp. | reverse complement strand
CCAAAAAGGGCATGATTTCAGAGCTACGCCAGCCGATCACGGTGGACATGGTGATTCAAGAGATCAACCGCTACGCCGACAGCGAATTCCGCTATGCGGATAAATCAGACGAGGTTGCGATTGATGCGATGGTACGTGACTTCGGGCGGCAGGAGATTGCCAAGAAGCGGTATCTGGAGGGAAAGGGATGATGGCGCAGATTGCGGTCAGGACATATGGCTGAGCTCCTGTCAGAAGGGCTTTTCCTGCCGGTGCTTGTTCTGGCAGGTGCGGCATTCGTGGTGCCGCGTTTGCTCGCACGCGTGTTGCCCGAAGGCGTTGTGCCGTTGATGATGAATGCCTTGCTTTCGACGCTGGTTCTGTTTGCGTTGTCTGCGGCGTTCTTTGCGCTGCTCTATCTTTGGCAAGGGGTACCATTGGCACAGTTTGCAGATGCGGGCCTCTTGGCGAGCATCGGGTTTTTTGGTCGGCTTGGCCTGATGGCCGCAATCATCTGGGCGCCGATCATGATTTTGTCGGTCGCTGGCCTGCCACGCAAATGGGTCAAGGAGACGTGGTAGCATGGAGCGTTTGATCGAAAAGGGATTGATGTTCGGCAACCTGATCCGCGTGGATTCACCGGTGCTGGTCGAACGCTACAATCGTGCGCTGAAACACCTCACAGGCCGTAAAACAGCGCAAAACGTGTTCCATATTGATATTTCTGGCTACTCGCCAGAGATCGGGGATGAATTTGGCGACGACCTTTACCTCAACCACAAAGGTGTCAATCGCCAGTTCATTTTGCTGACAACCGAACAGGCGACAGCACCGCTTCTGAATGCGAAATTCTCGACCTCGCGTGGTATTCTGCGGCAGTTCATCGAAGAAAACCGCGCCGAGCTATTTGCGCTGACGGCACGTGACGCGGTGGCGGGGGAATTGGTGAATTCGGTCTATATGGCGGATACGCCTGCCAAGCTTTTTGACATTCGTAAAATCACAATCGAGGCCGACACCACCAGCGGCACCGTCGCAGCCGCGGCCAAGCTGGGCGCGATGATTGACCGTTTCAAGACCGCACCTGATGGCTGGTATGATGACGTGCTGATTGCCGAAATGATCGGCATGGCAAAGAAAACCGGCGATGTGGTGCGCAACCCTGTGTCGTTGCGCAGGATGTCGTTCGGACAGGAGAATTTCTGGACCGCGCATTTTGGCGGGATTTATATCTTTCGCGGTGTGGAGCATCCTGCGGCGATCGTGGCCGGCGCAAAAGACGTGGTGGGCGATCTGCCGATCCCCTATACCTTCGATCTTCGGGATCGCTCCGCCATTGCCAGGTTTCTGTCGCTTAATGATCTGGTCGAGCCGATCATCAAAGCGCGCGGCATTGATGCGGCTGCCATCCTGCATCAGAAAATGGATTTCATCGTGGCCTCTGTGGCGGCCCAAATGCAAGAAGACCTGACGGGGGCCACGCGCCATGACCTGCGCCGTTTGGGACGACACTATGCCGCGCAACTGCCGCAGGAATGGCAGGGGCTTGCGGCACTCTTGCGCTGGGCCGAAGAGGACGGGCCGTGGCCCACGATTACATCGGATCATCCAGCCTATTATTACACACTGCGCGCCAAGTCGCATGTTGATGCGGATCTTGTGAACAGGCTCTTGGCCGAGCTGACGCCACTGGATATCCGTCAGTTGTTTATTTGCCATAAAGAAGCGTTCTATGCCGCCTATGCCCAATGGCCCGAGGAAAAGCAGGCCTATGTCGTTGATTTTCTTGAGCATGAGTACCAAGTCGATAAGGCAGGCGCGCGCGCAGCATTGTACGGCCATACAGATCCGACGCCTGCGTTGCCGCGCGTTTCGCGGTCAGATTTGGTGGCGCGGGTCGGTCCATGGGGCGCGATTAGACGAGGGAGAGGGTAATGGGATTTATTAAACTGGTCGTTTTCGGTTTCATCGGGCTGACCGTGATTTATTTCTCGGTCTCGCTCTACTCACGCTCGGTTCGTAAAGAGCGGCTTGAGGATGAATTCGATGCCGAAAATCCTGACGGGGATCGTGAGGCCCGCGATGCTTTTGTCACCGAGGGGCTTAAGGCCTATGATGCGTCCATCCGGCCCAAGCTGATCGGGCTGGTCTATGTGGTTCCAACGCTCGCAATCGGGGCGATCGTTTACATGATAAACGCCAATTGAAGGACGTGTTATGCGCAAGATAAAGATCACATTCCGGGTAATCGTCTTTTTGCTGATCGGTGGCCTGTTGCATTACGCGCTGCCGCAACATGATGTTGTGCGTATCGTGAACACGTATCAGGAACGGCAGGATCTGAACGACTGGACCCGCATTTTCTGGGCAAGGCCGGATGACCAGTCCGCAACGCTGATCAACCGTGATGTGCAGTTTATCCAGACTGTGAAAATGCGCACATGGCTGCTGGGGTTCGTTCAGCGCGAGACCACCGAGGTGATGGTGTATCGCAACGAGGATACCGGCTGGGGCTGGCCGTTCTATTTCAAATTCGACACGGCGAACCTGCAAACCGAGGCAGACGATCTCAGCTCGACGGCGCAAAACCCGCAGTGGGCCGTGATGACCCACTATGGCTGGCGCAACGAGTATTTCTCGGCCTTTCCCAATGCCGTGGCGATCCGGCCGATCGACAATCCGAATGTCACGATCATTCCGTGGTTCAATATTTTCTTCTTTATCGCATTGATGGCGGCGATCCTGTTCATCCGCGCCATGTGGCGGCAGTTCCGCGAACGCTCGGTTGATCCGTTGCTCGATGCAGCGGAACACCAGTTCGATGAGGTGCAGGCCGAGGTTGCTCAGCGTCGCGGACGTTTCACCAAATGGCTGGATAGCTGGCGCGACAAGAACAAAAGCCGCCCTGTGAAGTAGACGTTGTAGGGGGCGTTGCCCCCGCCGCGTACCGCGTCTCCCCCAGGATATTTTCGGGCCAATAATGGCCGGAGGTCTTTATTCCCCGTAAGGGATCCAGATGTTCTTAACCTCGGTGCTGGCGGCAAGATAGTCGCGCGCCGATGGCATCAGAGCCTTGCCGTTGTTCACCCATGTGCGTTTGAGGTTGCCTGCGCTGGCCTGTTCGATCACAGCGCTCAGATCGCTGCTTGAGAATGACCAGACCGCGTCGATATCCAGATGCTTGGCCAATGTGGGGGCAAGCTCGGCGTGGCTTCCGGTGAGGATATTGACCACGCCGGCAGGAACATCAGAGGTTTCCAGCACCTGATAAAAGTCTGTTGCGGCCAGCGGGTAAGGTTCGCTTGCCGCAAGGATCACGCGGTTGCCCATCGCGATCGCAGGCGCCATCGCGCTGATCAACCCGCCAAGCGGTGC
>CAYZKE010000171.1:5741-7013 GCA_964478505.1 uncultured Loktanella sp. | reverse complement strand
CTCTGCCACATGGACGAGATCGGCTTTCTGGTCAGCCACATCGACAAGAACGGTTTTCTCTATCTCCAGCCTGTTGGCGGCTTTGACCCCCGCAACCTTTTCTCGCGCCGCGTGCTGGTCTGCACCGATCAGGGCGACCTGAAGGGCGTGATGAACCCCGGTGGCAAACCGGTCCATATCTCGGCCCCCGAGGACCGCAAGAAAGTGCCCGAAGTCGGGGAATTCTTTGTCGACCTGGGTCTTGGCAAAGCCGCAAAGGATATCGTGAAAATCGGCGACTACGTCGTCATGGACGAACCTTTTCTGGAAATAGGCGATAAATTCGTGTCCAAGGCGCTGGATAACCGTATCGCCTGCTGGCTTGGGATCGAGGCGATCAAGGCTTTGGGCAAAAAAGGACGGGGCGCAGAGATCCACGTCGCCTTTACCTGTCAGGAAGAGGTCGGACTGCGTGGCGCCCGCACCGCAGCCTATGCGATCAAGCCCGACATCGGGCTGGGCATCGACGTGACACTCGCCTGCTCGTTCATCGCCTACAAAGCACTGGTCGCCGACATCGAAGCGCTCGCGATCAAGAAAAAGATCCCCTACCAGCGCACGATGCTCGCTGCAGGCGGACAGGACGGTGCAGCCGCCCAACAAGCGGCTGCTGGCGCACGGGCCGTCGGGATCGTCGTTGGCACACGCTATATCCACACTGTCACCGAGATGGTCGCAAAGGACGATTTGCAGGCTGCGCTGGATATTCTTGTGGCGTATTTGGGGGAGTTCTAGGGGACGGACGCGCCAAACCCGGATACCCCGAAGAGATTTTTCTTCCTTCGGTGCTCTGCGCAGACAACCCGACGCATTTCCCAGAGCATAGATCAAACGGTGATCCTATACTTGCACGACTGTGTCACAGCGCACAGATAATATTGCAGCCTTTCTCAACCTATACGTGTGCTATCCTGCACAGAAACTAGGAGAGATTTAATGAACGATGTATTTAGCATGTTCCTGCGAAACCTGTTGAGCGACGATGCGCTTTTACGCAAATTCCTTGCGGATCCTGTGACAATCGGCGGCAACGCCGGTCTCAGCAAGGCGCAATGGTCGGTTCTGCGCCGTGTGATGGTCGAGGCAAGTACAGCCTCTACAAATGGCTACTCCGTTGTACGCCCGTTGTCCGGATACCGTCAGGCTGCGAAAATGTTGTATAATGTGATGCGTCAGCAAAGTATCAGCGCGCTTGCATCCCCCGAAGCCTGTGCCGGAACGGTTTCGATAGCC
>CAYZKE010000171.1:0-5731 GCA_964478505.1 uncultured Loktanella sp. | reverse complement strand
GCCGTAAGCTGGGGCCCGGATCCGGCTAACCCGGGGCAATCCCCTTTCCAGAACATCGCTGTTTGGCAAAGCGCTCCGATGACCGGGCCCGTTCTGATTTCAGACATTATGGATCAGATCACCAGCAGCCATCAGCTCAGCGTTTATTCCTCACAAGGGGGTAATTTCGCATTGAGCTTTGTCGATGATCACCAGTTTGACCCCAAGCGGATCATCGGATCCTTCGATATTCATGGGACAACCTATACGGCACCTCCACAGGCGCTTACATCGCATGCACCGTTCTGGTTCTGGTCGATCAACGGCTATCCAAACCCACATGACTCCGGTTCTTTGGCCGAAAGCTATGCCACCAAAAAGGTGAACCCGGGCGATGTCGTCTATTGGGATTGCGTCGCACCCGGCCCGCAATATGGCTTTCCGGCCTGTGCGCCGACGGACGGGATGCATACCCAGAACCTCGTCTAGACACCGGGTGTTTGAAACGACAGCGATGATACCCTTGGCAGGGCGTCATCGCTATTCGTTTTCCTGAACCCCGTCGCTTACCGGACTTGTGGAAAACAGCACCCGTTATCTCCACTCGGTGACCAAGAAGGTCACGACGAAAGACTGAGCAGTGCTGCTGGACAATCTGGTATCATCTTTGGGCGGGTCTTAGGCGAAGGTCGGCTGTGCGGGACAAAGCGATCAGTTAGTAGCAGACTCAATCTGACGACAGTATCTGGGAAGTTAAAGCGATGAAGCCTGATAAACCGCGCCACGGGACACTCAGACACCTACTACTTCGGGGCGAAGGGTGTGGAAGATATAGAGCACTTCAGCCTTCTCATGATCACCCACCTCAGCATTCGTCAGCGCCTTCATCAGGTCGTCAACGGCAGCCATATATTCGTTATCGGAAATGTTCATGTGCTTGTGCGCGCTGAGCATGTCTAACCCGTCATAGTTGTTCGGGCCTCCGGAACCCATCGAAAAGAAATCAGCTGCTTTCTTCTTCATAGCGACCGCGTCGCTGCCGGCGAAACGCTTGCCGATCAGTGGGTTGGCAATATGGTTGTCGACTAAGTCGGATGCAATTCGCGCGATTGCCTCCGCGCCTCCGAGGCGAGAGTAAAGGGTATCGGTCATAACTTTCTCCGTTGTCTTGGGGTTTCCTGACAAGCAGTGAACGATACAAGAGGATACCGATAGTCCTGAAACTGGACTCTCTCAGAGACCGACATCTAGCCAACAATTTTCTTCTGGCTGGCAAAATGACTAAAGCCCAACCATTGCGCCATGGATCGGGCCAATGCAGGGTCACCATCAACAAGGAGTTTCGATTGAGATTCTTGCAGCGAAGACAACCCCATCCAGATGGCTGTCATGGTTTTGAGGTCCGTGGTTACCCAAAGATCAACCTCAAAACCCGGATCCTTCGCACAAAGATCAACTTCGACCTTTGCTTCCGGATCGATGATCAGCCACCAATAGCAGCGATTAGCGGGAAGTTCTGGGTAGTGAAACTGAATGACGGTTCGATGAGATGGTAGCGGCGCTGGATTGATATTGCGCCGCATGTCCCACATCAAAAGTGACGGATCGAGGTTCTCAAGAGATGCCTGAGTTTCGACCCATTTCTGCCCCCAGATACCGAAAGATTCTACGACTTGTTTTAGGTCTTTCCCAGCCGCAGTAAGTTGGTATTCGTGAATGCCCACCTCATCAGCCACTGGCTCGCGAGTGACGATCCCGGCAGCCTCGAGTTCTTTCAGCCGTTGTGACAGAAGTGTGGGAGACATCCGGGGAACGCCTCGTCGAAGGTCTCCAAACCTTGTGGAGCCCGCCAACAATTCTCGGACAAGGACCATAGTCCATCTCGTACAGAGCACTTCTGATGCCATAGCAACCGGGCAGAATTGTTCATAGCTCCCTCGCGTCATTCGGGCCACCTCCATCGGCCAAAATGACCTGATATGACAGCCTAGCACTGTTGACGCCCAACTCTATGGAAATTTGAGCAGCAAGTTCCGTACAATAACCGAGGCTCAACATGGCTGCTTCCCGACTAGGTCAGCATTAGTCTGTTTGGACTCAAAGCCAACCTGCGCCGCACTCCGCGCAAAGGTCCGTTTTCCCCATAGGTTCCGTCGCCCTCCCGCCGTTCTCACATCCCAAAGTGAACCAAATCGCACGGTGCCACGTACAAAAATTGTTCTACAAAATGTGGAGGGCCCGATGAAATCTGCGTTCTTATCTTTGCTATTTGCAACCGCTGCGGCCCCTGCCGTGGCTGAAAGCTATGTGCCCGTCAAAGACCAAGCGACGTTCCTGTCACTGGTCGAAGGACGTGAGCTCAGCAATTTCTTCTACGGGGTCAGCCTCAGTGTGTCATCCGACGGGCAAATCGACGGCTCGGCGATCGGGTGGGACATCGTCGGCAACTGGACATGGGAAAATGGCTATTTCTGCCGTGAACTCAGCTGGGGCGGCGATCCGATCCCCTATAACTGCCAATTGGTCGAAGCACGCGGCGATGACCGCCTGCGTTTCACCGTCGATCAGGGTGCGGGCGATTCAGCGTCATTTCGACTGAAGTAATCTACCCCAGATCACGCGACCCAAAGCGCAAGATCACCGGCACAATCAGTTCTTCCTCATCGATCAGATGGCGATCCAGCAGGCCTTCCAGCTTGGTCAGTTCGGTCTGGAAATGCCCCGCCGCTGTCTGCAGCTTGTTGCGTTTCGCGGTCAGGCTCAGCACCTCATTGGCGCGCCCCACGAAATCGGCCAGAAATTCATCAAGATCGTGGTGGTCCTTGTCGAGAATGGCAAAGCCCTTTTCAATCCGCGCGTCTTTCTTGACCAGTTTCGGAAAATAATAGGTGTCCTCAATCGTGTGGTGTTCGTGCAAACCGTTCACCAACATACCACCATAACGCGAGGTCAGACCGGCAAAGCGATCTGCCTCAATCTTGCGATCCAAGAGCGCCTCGGTACCGCTGCGCAACTCGCCAAGTAGCCTGCGAAACATCAAATGGCGGTCCAGCCAGAACCGGATCAATCCATCAAAACCGGGGTCCAACTCCCAGCCTTCACGCGGGTACTCGGCCAAAAGCACGCGCAAGGCATCCGGCAACGCCTCACGTTCAGCAAGTGAAAGTTTTGTCATGGCCGGGCCTTTCTACGGATCATTGCGCTGTGCCGCCAAGGAAGATATCGTCGAGCGTAACGACCTGCGTCACATTTCCTCGGGCTCACAGTTCTCGGTAGACATAGATTAGCCTATCGTCGGGTCAACAGCCGAATGGCCTTGCCATTTTTCGTTTACGGCCAATAGTAAACGCCAGAAACGCACAAGAGGCGTTCACACGTCAACGATTGCATCGCAAAGATGCAACCATAGGGAGATATCTCATGACACTGAAAACCAAACTCCTGGCAACCACCGCAGCGGTGTTGATTGCCTCATCCGGCGCGGTTTACGCCGACGCGCACGCCACACACCCTGTCACTGGCGAAGCGCTCGCTTCTGACCAAACCTTTACCTACCGCGTTGGCGACGAAAGCCCGTCGATTGACCCCGGCTTGGTCGAAGACGTCGATGGCGCCGATGTGGTGCGCGACCTGTTTGAAGGTCTGTACAACCAAGACGCCGCAGGCAATCTGATCCCCGGTGTGGCGCTCAGCCATGAGGTGAGCGACGATGGCCTGGTCTACACATTCACTCTGCGCGACAATGCAATGTGGTCCAATAGTGATACCGTCACCGCCGGTGACTTTGTCTATGCCTGGCAGCGCGCGGCATCACCTGAACTGGCATCGCCCTACAGCTGGTACATCGACCTGATGTCGATCGAGAATGGCGGCGCCGTGATCGCAGGCGATATGGCCCCTTCCGAACTGGGCGTCACCGCCATCGACGACACGACGCTTGAGGTCCGCCTGTCCCAGCCCCTGCCTTACTTCCCGCAGATGGTTACGCATGGCACAACATTCCCTGTGCATCAGGCGACGGTCGAGGAATTCGGCAGCGACTGGGTCTTGCCTGAAAACATGGTGTCTAACGGCGCCTATGTGCTGACCGAATTCGTCCCACAAGAGCGTCTCGTGCGCGAACGCAACCCGATGTATTGGGACAACGACAACACGATCATCGAACGCGTGACAAAGCTGGTCATCCCGGACGAAAACGTGGCCCTGACGCGCTATCTGGCAGGCGAGCTTGACCGCACAGACGTGCCCGCAGGCCAATTCCCGCGCCTTTCTGCCGAATACCCAGAGCAGGCCGTTTCGGTCCCGCAGGCATGTTCTTACTACTACATGTTCAACCTGCGTGACGGGGCACCAGAGGACATCCAAGACCCCAACGTCCGCAAAGCCCTCAGCCTTGCCATTGACCGCGATATCATCGTGAATAACGTGCTCGCTGGTGGTCAAAAAGCGGCCTACACGTTCACACACTGGGCAACTGCTGGTTTTGAAACGCCAAACATCCCAATGGCATCGATGACCCAAGCCGACCGCAACGCTATGGCGGTCGAACTATTGGCAGAGGCGGGCTACGGCTCAGACAACCCGCTCAGCATTGATCTGGTCTACAACACTGACGAATCTCACCGCTCGGTTGCGATTGCGATCAGCCAGATGTGGAAACAGACATTGGGTGTCGACACCTCACTGTCCAACCAGGAATGGCAGACCTTCCTCGAGGCCCGCTCAAACGGCGACTTTGAAGTGGCCCGTGGCGGCTGGTGTGCGGACTACAACGAAGCCTCCACCTTCCTTGACCTGATGCAGTCTGGCTCCGGCTACAACGACAGCAAATACGTGAACCCAGAGGTTGACGCGCTGCTGGCCGAAGCCAGAACCGCAGATAACCCACAGGCAAACTATGACCGCGTCGAGGAATTCATCGCGCAAGATACGCCGATCATTCCGATCTACCACTACGCCGCAGTCGATATGTTTGCGGAAAACCTCGAAGGCTGGCCCTACGAGAACTTTGAACAGAACTGGTACTCCAAAGATCTCTACAAGATCGCCGAGTAATCACACCTTGTGATAGGCCGCGCCCCCCGTAAAGGGGCGCGGTTTTCCCATTCTGTTAGGACCCCTGACATGCTGAGCTTTGTTTTCCGCCGCCTTGCCGTGGCTATTCCGACCCTTTTGATATTGGTCGTTTTGTCGTTCGTCCTGATGTACGCAGCCCCCGGTGGCCCGTTCAATTCCGAACGCCCGCTGCCCCCCGAGGTGCTCGCCAATATCGAGGCCAAATACGGGCTGGATCAGCCATTCTGGAAACAAATCGTCAACTATGTCACCGGTGTTGTGACGGCCTTCGATTTCGGGCCGTCCTTTCAATACAAAGACCGCAGCGTGAACGACGTGATCGCCCAAGGCTTTCCCGTCACGCTGACCTACGGGTTTTGGTCCTTTGTGGTCGCTGTCACCGTTGGCGTGTCGCTGGGTGTTGCGGCTGCGATGAAACAAAACTCTTGGGTCGATTATTTTGCCGTTGGCATTTCTATCGGCGCGCAGGTGCTGCCCAACTTTGTGATGGCCCCGATCCTTTTGCTGGTGTTCACCCTCTGGCTGGGCTGGTTGCCCGGCGGCGGCTGGAACGGCGGCCAATGGCAATTCCTGATCATGCCGGTGATCGCACTGTCCACGTCCTATATGGCGTCGATTGCGCGGATCACGCGCTCCTCGATGCTCGAAGTGCTGAACACCAACTTTATTCGCACCG
>CAYZKE010000170.1:4198-7025 GCA_964478505.1 uncultured Loktanella sp. | reverse complement strand
GCTTTGCGTCCAAACGCGGGCGGGCAATCTGGGGCACATTGCTGGAAGGGCCGCTAGCCGGAAAACCTGTGGGACGCGTTGTTGTCACCCACCACCACCCCGATCACGTCGGGCTGGCCGCGTGGTTCATGGACCAAGGTGCAAGCCTTGCCATGCCGCGCACCGGTTGGCTGATGGCACGAATGCTGACGCTGGATGTCCAAGAAGTGCCAAACGCGCAAGCGCTGCATTTCTACACCCGCGCAGGCATGGACCCTGCGGTGCTGGAAACCCGCAAAACCGAACGCCCCTTCAATTTTGCCGATTGCGTCGCTCTGCTTCCACTGGGTTACACCCGTCTTGTGGATGGCGACACAATCACAATGGGCGGGCGTACATGGGATATCCGCATGGGCGACGGCCACGCCCCCGAACATGCAACCTTCTGGAGCCGCGACGACAATCTGGTCATTGCAGGCGACCAGCTCCTGCCGTCAATCAGCCCGAACCTCGGCGTCTATCCCACAGAACCCGAGGCCGATCCCGTCACCGACTGGCTGACCTCCTGCGAGAAGTTCCAAAGCGTGGCACAGACCGATCACCTCGTGCTTGGTGGCCATAAACTGCCTTTCACGGGTCTGCCGACGCGGCTGGCGCAACTGATCGACAATCACCACGGCGCACTGAAACGCCTGATGGAGCACCTGACGGAACCCCACAGCGCTGGCGAATGTTTCATCCCGCTCTTCAAGCGCAACATCAGCGGGGGCGAATACGGTCTGGCCCTGGTCGAGGCCGTTGCCCACCTTAATCACCTGCACCAGGCGGGCCTTGTTACACGGCAACTGCGCGACGATGGCGCATGGGCTTATCAGGCAGCTTAGGCCGCGACCAATCCGTCCAGCGTTTTTACCCCTGCGACCGTCATCGCACAGATCGTGTCGGTCGGAATGGCACTCCACCGTGCGGCAGTGCCACACAACGGCTCTGACGCAAGCGAACGTCCGCCATTATCCAATACGCCCGAGGCATAAAGCGACGGTGCGTTGCCCGCAGTCGCATGGCGGAACGCAAAAAGCGTTTCACCGTCGGAGAAAACACATGTGATCTTGATAGGGCCATCATCACCGGAAGGGCCGATTTGCGCCAGCGCCGCGCGCATTGCTGCAGCCGGATCAGCCTCGAGCCCGTTTGCCAGCAGGGTGAAGAAAATCATCTCGCTGTCAGTTGTACCCTGCATCGCCTCAAACAGATGATCGGGGAGTGCCGCCAGCATCCGGCGCCGGATCGCTTTGAAATGCGGGATCTGGCCATTGTGGCAGAACGACCATTTACCAAACTTGAACGGATGACAGTTCGCGCGGCTAGTCTCGCCCACAGTGGACGCACGGATATGCGCGATGAACAGACGCGAATGCACCATGCGGCACAGGTTTGTCAGGTTCTCATCCGCCCACGCCGGCAGGACATCGCGGTAAAGGCCAGGGGCGGTATCCGCGCCATACCAGCTGATCCCGAAGCCATCACCATTCACGGTCAGCTTGGCTTCATTCGCATGCTGGCTTTGCGCCAGTAACGAATGGGCAGGACGCACAATAATATTCTCGAGCGGAATTTCAGGGCCGGTATAGGCCGCGATACGGCACATATCAGTGGCGGCTTTCGATCCGGGCGTGAAGGCGCTTGAGAATGCGGCTTGCGGTGGTCTCACACAGCGCGGGTACAATCGCATGGACCAAAGCGGCAAGCGCTGCGGTACCCAACCAGAACGCAAAGCTGAATGCAAAACGCATGTGCTGGAAATAGGTCTCATCCACGGTGGCAGGGTGATCCAAGAAAAGGGCGGCGAGCGTGTTCTTGCGGGATGTGCTGTGCGATGCGTCAGACATGAGAGCGGGTTCCTTTTTTGCTTTCCAGCAAACTATCGAAGACCGGCTGCGTAGCGATCCCAAATATGATTGCCTAATCTAATCTTTTTGGGATAGTGTCCCAATTATGAGCCATTCACTGGACACTATAGACCGCGCAATCCTGCGGATCATCCAAACCGATGCCACACTGTCAGTCGATGACATCAGCGATGCCGTGAACCTGTCGCGCAATGCCTGCTGGCGGCGGATCAAAGCGCTCGAGCAGTCGGGTGTTATCAAAGGGCGCGTCGCATTGGTCGATCCTGCCAGCGTGGGAGTACCATTGACGGTAATGGTCCTGATCCGCACGAACGCCCATGACGCCGATTGGATGAAACGCTTCCAGGCAACACTACACAGCTTTCCGGAAGTCGTCGGCGCCTACCGGATGACGGGCGATCTTGACTACGTCTTGCGTGTCCGCGTGGCAGACGTGCCAGCCTATGACGCCTTCTACAAACGGCTGACCTCACGGATTTCTGTCTCGGATATCTCGGCCAGTTTCGTTATGGAGGAGATCAAGGAAACAACCGCGGTGCCACTATGACCAAGACAACCATGGAAATTGAAACCTCGGCCGAAATGCTGGAAGATGACATTCTCCCGAAATGCCGCGAAATCCACACCAACCCTGACGCCAAACCCGTCACAGGCGACAAAACGCCAAAAGCACTCAAAACCCCCAATGCCCCCAAAAGCGCGGCACAATGGGCTTATGAACGCATCATCATGTATATCCAGAACTTTGAAGCGCAACTGGACAACGATCACGAGGTCGGACTGGGCCTTGCGGGCGGCAACACCGGTGTGATCAAGATCGAGGGCTTGGGGTATTATGACCCCGATATCGTGACCTATTACGGCATCGACAACAGTGGCGCACGTACCCAGTTGATCCAACATGTCAGCCAGCTGAATGTGACCTTGGTCGCCAGCCC
>CAYZKE010000170.1:0-4098 GCA_964478505.1 uncultured Loktanella sp. | reverse complement strand
TTGATCGCTGTATAATCTGTCGTGAACCGGCGCGGCTTTCTTATTGGCCTGCCTCTGGCGCTTTCAGCCTGCACCGCGCAAGAGGTATGGGCCCCTGATGATGTTGTGTCGCGGGCAATCCATCGTAAGCCCGGACCCAATTACCTGACGCTTTATACAATGAAGTATGTGCGCACCGATGCCGGCGCTCATACCGCACTACTGATCAACGCGAGCCAACGGGTGCTTTTTGATCCTGCGGGCACTTTCGAACAAGAGGTTATGCCTGAACGCAATGACGTGCTCTTTGGGGTCACCCCACGGCTGGAGAAGTTCTACGTCAGCTTCCACGCACGAGAGACATTTTACGTCGTTGGACAAACGGTTGACGTCTCACCCCAAGTTGCCGAACAGGCGCTGAATACCGCGCTTGTTTCCGGCCCGGTCCCTCAGGCCAACTGCGCCCGTGCTACGTCACGCCTTCTGCGACAGCTTCCAGGGTTCGAAAGCATTGGCCAGTCTTGGCGGCCGAACAAAGTCCAAAAAGACTTCGCAGAGCTTCCTGGTGTCACCACCTTGGAGTACCGAGAAAACGACTCTGACGACAAAACCCTCGCACTGGCAGAGATCTCAGCCATCCTCAGAGAACGGCCGTGATCCCCATCGCGGCATAAAGCGAGATGGCACCGCCAAAAATTGCCCACAACACATTGCGTGACCAAAGCCCGACCGCAACAGTCGCCATCGCCGCCAACATCCGCACCGAATCAAATTGCCCATCCGTCGCCGCTGGCCACAGTACCAAAGGCGCCACCATCGCGGGCAACACCGCAACAGGCGTATAGCGCAGCAGGCGCAGCACAAACTGCGGCATCGGACGGTCACCGATCAGACCCAGGAATGAAAACCGGATCAGAAAAGTGCCGATCCCCATAATCCCGATAATTGTCCAGATTTCAGCCGTTGAATAATTCATTGCGCACGCTTCTCTAGCCAAACCTCGACCAATGCGCCCGTCAGCATCGCCGCCCCCGCCGCAATCAACAGGCCTGTTCCTGAAGGCAACCCCACCAGTAACAGCCCCACAGACACCGATACCGCCGCCGCCGCAGCATGCGCCAGCGATTTCACCATGGGTGCGACCAACGCCAAGAACATAATGGGCATAATGAAATCAAGCGCCCAAGCGTCAGAGATCGACTTGCCTGCCACAACACCGACATATGTCATCAAGAACCACAGCGGCGTAATCGGCGTGGCCGCACCGATAAAATAGGCAAACCGTTCGGGCACGCTCATCGCAGGGCGCGCCTCATAGCGCGATATCGACAACAGATAGGGCTGATCGAAGTTCAGATAGGCGACACAGGCCCGCTGCCACAAAGGGGCCGCCCCCAGATGGGGCACCAGCGATGCCGAATACATGGCCATCCGCAGGTTGACCGCCAACGCCGCCAGCAAAACAAAAGCGATGCTCGCGTTTTCAACCATCATCTGCAGGGCCGCAAACTGCGACGCCCCTGCAATGACCAGCACAGAAAAACCCATGACCTGTGCCAAGGTCAGGCCCGCATCAGTGGCAACAACTCCAAACACCATGGCAAAAGGTGCGGCGACCAGAATGAATGGCGCACCATCGCGCAGCCCGGCCCAATAGGCCGAAGTTGCAGGTGTTTTCATGGTAGAAGTCGTCATGGCTTTGCCCTAGCCTCACGCGGGTTACATCTGCCTTTACCCATGCGCACAGGAAATGACAATTGGCACAGAACCGCGATACCTCTGTCTACCTGATCGCCCCTGATCCGGGTGCTGCGCGCCTGACGCGGGCGGTCACCGGCACGGATCAGACGGGCGCACGCGTTGCACTCAACGTGGTCGAAGAACGCCCGTTGACAATCTTTCTCAATTCCCAAGAAATTGTCACCGCAATGACGATCGGCGACTATCCCACCTATCTGGCGCTTGGTTTTTTGCGCAATCAGGGCATGCTGCGCGCGGATGATGTGATCACAAGTGTGGACTACGACGAAGAGCTTGAAACCGTAGTCGTCCGTACCGAGGCGCAAACCAGCTTTGAAGACAAACTCAAGAAAAAGACCCGCACCAGCGGTTGCGCTGTCGGCACGGTCTTTGGTGACATGGTGGAAGGGCTTGAAGGTGTCACGCTGCCACCTGTCCAGATCCGCACGTCCGATCTTTATGCGCTTGCCGCACAGATCAACCGCACCCCCTCACTCTATCTCGAAGCCGGCGCAATCCACGGTACGATCCTGTGTCAGGGCAACCGCCCGCTTGTCTATATGGAGGACGTGGGCCGCCACAACGCCGTCGATAAAATCGCAGGCTGGATGCTCTCCGAAGGGGTCAGCGCTGCTGACAAAATTCTCTACACCACGGGCCGTCTGACATCCGAGATGGTGATCAAAACCGCGATGATGGGCATCCCTGTCCTCGCCTCCCGCTCTGGTTTCACCGCATGGGGGGTTGAGATCGCCAACCAGATCGGCCTCACCCTGATTGGCCGGATGAAGGGACAACGTTTTGTCTGCCTCTCGGGCGAAGAGCGCCTGATCCGTGACGCAGACCCCGCCCTGATCGCCGATGAGCCGCGCAAAATGGGACGTAAGGCAAGCACATGAGCATCGCATCATCTTGCCCCATATACTCCCGCCGGAGGCTCCGACAGACAACCCGCACGCAGGTTTCCCGATGAAGCACCCCCTCGGCGTCATTCTCGCAGGCGGTCAGGCCACACGCATGGGTGGGGGCGACAAGGGGCTGTTGCCTTTAGGCAGCGGGACGGTCCTGTCGCATGTGATCGACCGACTGGAACCGCAGGTCGCAGGCCTCGCCCTGAACGCCAACGGCGATCCCGCACGCTTTGCCCACCTAAACCTGCCGGTAATCGCTGACAGCATCGACGGGTTCGCGGGGCCCCTCTCGGGAGTGCTCGCGGGGCTGGACTGGGCCGCCGCACAAGGGGCCAGCCATATCGTGACTGCCGCGGCTGACACGCCTTTCTTTCCATGCGATCTGGTGCCGCGCCTGTTGCAAGCTGCCGAAGGTGCAGGCACGCAAATCGCCCTGTCCCGCACGCCGGATGGCCGCCACCCGACCTTTGGGCTCTGGCCCACCGCCCTGCGCGATGACCTGCGTTCAGCACTCAATGACGGGTTGCGCAAGGTCGTGTTGTGGACAGATCAACACGGCTGCGCCACCGCCGCATTCCCCGACGACGCTGCCTTTTTTAACGTCAATACCCCTCAGGACCTCGTAAAAGCGGAACATATGCTATGAAAATCTACGGCGTCACGGGCTATAAGAACGCAGGAAAAACCGGCCTTATGGAACGACTGGTGACCGAAATCACAAGCCGCGGCTTCACCGTCTCGACCCTGAAACATGCGCACCACAGCTTTGATGTCGATCACCCCGGCAAAGACAGCTATCGCCACCGTCACGCTGGTGCCCATCAAGTACTGCTGTCCTCCGCGACGCGCTGGGCCCTCATGACGGAGTTGCGCGACAATGACGAAGTCCCGCTTGCTGAGCTTTTGGCAAAACTCGACCCTGTCGATCTTATTTTGGTCGAAGGTTACAAACGCGACGCCCACCCCAAGATCGAGGCCTACCGCGCCGAAAACAAGCACCCCGTTCTTGCTCAGGAAGACCCCACCGTCCGCGCAGTCGCGAGCGATTGCGCACTCGACGTGACACAACCGCGCTTTGATCTGAACGATACATCAGCCATCGCCGATTTCATCCTCTCCGAGGTTGGCCTGTGATCTTCGACACTTTCCTCATGGTCGACTGGTCGGGCGGGAATGATCGCGGGGTGACCCCTAAGAAAGACGCAATCTGGGTCTGTGCAGCACGCGACGGCATGGCCGATGCCCCCCTTTACATGCGCAACCGCCACGATGCCGAAGAATGGATCACCGGTTTTCTGAAAGCTGAAACAAAGGCTGGCCGCCGCGTCTTTGCCGGCTTTGACTTTGCCTTTGGCTACCCCGCGGGTTTCGGCAAAACCCTGATCGGCACCGATGATCCTTTCGCAATTTGGGACTGGTTCGCCGCGCGCGTGCAGGACGAGCCCAAATCCAACAACCGCTTTGATCT
>CAYZKE010000169.1:2184-7053 GCA_964478505.1 uncultured Loktanella sp. | reverse complement strand
GACCCCCGCGGAGAGGTGCCGGAGTGGTCGAACGGGGCGGTCTCGAAAACCGTTGTGGGTGCAAGCCTACCCAGGGTTCGAATCCCTGTCTCTCCGCCAAATGTCTATATATTGGTTCTCTTAAATCGTGCTCTGCGAAAGGTTGGTAGCGCGAGTTGCCTTGATGATTCGAACCGCAGCAAGGAAAAAGTATGAGATTGCGACAATTTTTTCTCAATCACACCGCGCCTTGCAGAACAAAACAAGAATATTTCTCCATACCTAAGGAAAAAAGTGGCTTCGGAGCCTGTGGATTGTGAGTCACCTTGGTTAATTAGACATAAACCCGCAAAGCATTGCCCACGCTTACTTATTTCTTTGAGCTATAAGTAGCTGGGTTGCGCACAACCCTGAACATACCACAAACTGCCGGATGCGGATCAAATGGAGCACCGAACGTCAATCAATTTAATCCAGATTTTGTGTTAAAAAGCCGTTGACCCACAACGGCCACATCGGTGACACTGTGACAACGAACACCAGCAGGGATGCCGCCCAGCAGGTCGTTCGTAGCCTTCGCTTCTGCCGTATGGGGGACTTACCCATACAAGCACGGCTCATCTCCGTGTTCAGTGGTTGCGAAGGCACCAGCTCTCTGAAAGGCTAAGACGAATCTTAGATACAAGCAATAGCTATTTTGGCTCTTCTCTCCGCCATCCGGTTGCTTGTTTACTCAGGCCGGACCTGCTCAATCACAATAGGAGCACCCGAAGCCTTGGGCGCTTAGCCTTACGAGGTAGCATTGTCAGCCGGATAAAGGCAAAGACTATCGCCACAAGGCAAGACACAAGCCGCTTGCTGCACTCACAAATCTTTTGCGAAATAATGTAAATGCGGGCGCAGCATGGGCTGGTCCTTGTAGGTCGTGGTCTCAATAGGTTCATCCAATTCCACGAACCCCAGCTTGGGATAAAGACTGCGCATCTCGACATTGGGTGTGAGCGTATCTGCCACCAGACGCTTTAACCCCATGTTGCGCGCCGCTTGTTCCCGCGCCACGATCAACGCTCTGCCGGTGCCGGTTCCCCGCGCGTCCCGGGTGACAAAAACCCGTTTCAACTCACCTGTGTCATGATCGAGGCGCTTCATCATGCCACAGCCAACGATCTGTCCATCCCCTTTGCGCGCAACCACAAGACAGCCGTTCGGAGGCAAATAATCGTCCGCATGCGCCCAGAACTCGGCAAGCGCACTCTTTGGCGCAGCGGGATCAATCTCAAACCCCATCTCCTGCATCCGGACCACGATGAGCGCATAGTACTGGGACAAAATATCATCGAGTTCGTCCTTGGGCGGCAGGCTCTCGCAAAGTGCGATCGTGATATCGTGCATGGCAATGCTCCATATTCAGCCGAATACGTTTGGCGGCGCCGGCTGCCCCTGCAATGTGATCCAACGCAGGGATTCCAGCAAGGCTGTTGCACAAACCTGCCCGAAAGCGCCGGCGCACCATCCGTTGGCTGCTAGCGCTTTACGGCTAGGTGGTCCTGGTCCCGCCCCTACTCTGCCGCTTCCAGATAGTCTGTCATCGGCGGGCAGGTGCAGGTCAGGTTGCGGTCGCCCCAGACATTGTCGACGCGGTTCACGGGCGGCCAGTATTTGTCGATCCGGAACGCGCCGGGCGGGAAACACCCCACTTCGCGTGAATAGGGCCGGTCCCAGTCCAGCACGAGGTCTTCCATCGTATGGGGGGCATTCTTGAGCGGGTTATTGACCGCGTCGATCTGGCCGTTCTCGATCTGGGCAATCTCGGCGCGGATCGCGAGCATCGCATCACAGAACCGGTCAAGCTCGGCCTTGGTTTCGGACTCAGTGGGTTCCACCATCAGCGTTCCGGCGACGGGCCAGCTCATCGTGGGAGCGTGAAAACCGTTGTCGATCAGGCGCTTGGCGATATCATCTACTGTCACACCTGCACTATCCGCAAAGGGGCGTGTGTCGATGATACATTCATGCGCCACACGGCCGGTCGGCCCTTTATAGAGCACATCAAAGGCCCCTTCGAGCCTCTTGGCGATATAATTGGCGTTCAGGATCGCAACACGCGTCGCCTGCGTCAGCCCCTCACCGCCCATCATCAGACAATAGGCCCAGGAGATCGGCAAGAGCGAGGGCGAGCCGTAGGCCGCCGCCGACACCGCCCCTGTCCCGCCATTGGGATCACCGGGCAGATGCGGGATCAGATGGGATTTCACACCGATCGGTCCCATGCCGGGGCCGCCGCCGCCGTGGGGAATGCAGAAGGTCTTGTGCAGGTTCAAATGGCTGACATCACCCCCCAGATCACCGGGGCGCGACAGGCCGACCATAGCGTTCATATTGGCCCCGTCGATATAGACCTGACCACCATGGTCATGGGTAATCTTGCAAACCTCGGTCACGGTTTCCTCGAACACACCATGGGTCGAGGGATAGGTGATCATGCAGCCTGCGAGGTTGTCGGCGTGCTGTGCCGCTTTGGCACGGAAATCATCCAGATCAATATCACCGTTCGCAGCTGATTTGATCGGCACCACAGTCCAGCCCACCATCTGCGCCGACGCAGGGTTCGTCCCGTGCGCGGACATCGGGATCAGACAGATGTTGCGGTGCCCCTGCCCCTGCTCTGCGTGATAGCGCGCAATGGTCAAAAGACCCGCATATTCGCCCTGCGCGCCGGAATTGGGCTGCATCGAAATCGCGTCATAGCCGGTCACATCACAGAGTTTCGCGGACAGATCGTCGATCATTTCGTGATAGCCTTCGGCCTGATCGCGGGGCGCATAGGGGTGCAGCAGCGCGAATTCATCCCAGGACACCGGCATCATCTCGGCGGCGGAATTCAGCTTCATCGTGCACGACCCCAGCGGGATCATCGCGCGGTCCAGCGCCAGATCACGGTCCGCAAGGCGGCGCATATAGCGCATCATTTCCGTCTCGGCGCGGTTCATGTGGAACACTGGATGCGTCAGATAGTCGGACGTGCGGATCAGCTTTTCCGGCATGTAATAATGCGGCGTATAATCCTTGTCCGCCCGCGTGATGCCAAAGGCCCGCCAGACGGCCTCGATTGTCTCGGGCCGTGTGCGTTCATCCAGCGTGA
Organism: uncultured Loktanella sp.; assembly: GCA_964478505.1. GTDB lineage: Bacteria > Pseudomonadota > Alphaproteobacteria > Rhodobacterales > Rhodobacteraceae > Yoonia. Next base: position 3,932 of record CAYZKE010000169.1, on the reverse strand, counting down.
TCCCCACCTGGGTTTTGCCCACCGCACGCAGGTTGATCCCTTCGTTCACCGCCGCGGCCATGACAGCCGCCTGCAACGGCCCCACATCGACCGTCACCGTGTCAAAGAAGGTGGCGGGACGCACGTCAAAGCCTGCGTCCTTCAGCCCCTCAACCAGCCGCGCGGTTTTACGGTGAATGCGTTGGGCAATGGCCTTCAGCCCCTCGGGGCCGTGGAAAACGGCATAGAACCCTGCCATCACCGCCAAGAGCGCCTGTGCCGTACAGACGTTGGACGTCGCCTTTTCGCGGCGGATATGCTGTTCGCGGGTCTGCAAGGACAATCTGTAGGCGCGGTTGCCGTGGCTGTCGATCGACACGCCCACAATGCGGCCCGGCATAGAGCGTGCATAGGCCTTTTTCGTGGCCATATAGGCCGCGTGCGGGCCGCCATAGCCAACGGGCACGCCAAAACGCTGGGTACTGCCGACGGCGATATCGGCGCCCATCGCACCGGGTTCTTTGAACAATGTCAGTGACAGAGGGTCAGCCGCAATCACACCAATGGCGTTCTCGGCATGCAGGGCCGCAATCTGATCGGTGAAATCACGCAAATGCCCGTGGGTCCCGGGAAACTGGAAGATCCCGCCAAAGACTGCCGCAGCATCCAGTGTGTCAGGATCGCCCACCATCACCTCGATCCCCAAAGGTGCGGCGCGGGTCTGGATGACAGCGATGTTTTGGGGATGGCAGTTTTCGTCAACAAAGAACGCCTTGGCTTTGCTTTTCGCGACACGCTGCGCCATGGTCATTGCCTCGGCGCAGGCGGTTGCCTCGTCCAGCAGGGACGCGTTGGCAATTTCGAGCCCTGTCAGGTCGGAGACCATGGTTTGGAAGTTCAACAGGGCCTCAAGCCGGCCTTGTGAAATCTCGGGCTGATAGGGCGTATAGGCGGTGTACCACGCAGGGTTTTCGAAAATGTTGCGCTGGATTGCGGGGGGCGTGACCGTGCCATGATACCCCTGCCCGATCAAGGACGTCAGCACCTTGTTCTTTTGAGCCGTCTTTTTCATGCGGCGCAGCAACTCTGCCTCGGACAGCGGCTTGCCGAAATCCAGCGGGTCTTTCTGCCTGATTGCGGCAGGCAGTGTGTCGTCAATCAGCGCATCAAGGTCTTTTGCCCCGACCACTTGCAGCATCTGCGCCATTTCGGCCTGCGAGGGTCCGATATGGCGGCGGTTGGCAAAGTCATAGGGCAGATAATCGGTCGGGGTAAAAGGCATGTCAGGCTCCGCGCGTGTTCAGGCGATCATTGCGTTATAGGCTGCTTCGTCCATGTATTCGTCCATCTGTGACGGGTCGGACGGTTTGATCTTGAAGAACCAGCCATCCCCGATGGCGTCCTCGTTGGCGAGGGCGGGATTATCGGCAAGGGCTGTGTTGACCTCAACAATTTCACCGTCCAGTGGCGCAAGGATATCAGAGGCGGCCTTCACGCTTTCGATGACCACGATCTCGTCGTCCTTGGTCACGGTCGCGCCGACTTCGGGCAATTCAACAAAGACGATATCGCCCAGTTGGGTTGTGGCGTGCTCGGTGATGCCCACGACGATGAGGTCGTCTTCGGGGCGCAGCCATTCATGTTCTTCGGTGTATTTCATCGGGGCTCTCCAGAGTTAACGTTTGAAATTGGCAGGGGTAAAAGGCATCGCGGCGACGGTCAGCGGCAGGCGCTTGCCGCGCAGCTCTCCGTAAACAGTGGTGCCGGTG
>CAYZKE010000169.1:0-2174 GCA_964478505.1 uncultured Loktanella sp. | reverse complement strand
CACCTTCGCGCATCGGTGCGCGCCCTTCCGGCAGCAGGCCCACACGTTTGCGCGCAGCACCTTCCGCCAGTGCCGGTAAAATGACTTCCGCGCCGACAAACCCGCCAGCGCGTGCGCCGCCTGCGCGGCGGACCTTCTGGATCGCCCACCCAAGGGCGGCCTCGGCAGGGTTTGTTCCTGCGTCGATATCATGTCCGTAAAGGCAAAGACCCGCTTCAAGTCGGAGACTGTCGCGCGCGCCCAACCCGATGGGGGCAACGTTCTGATGCGCCAATAGCGCCTCTGCCAAGGCCACGGCCTGATCCACAGGGACCGAGATTTCATAGCCATCCTCGCCGGTATAGCCCGACCGCGAGACCCAGCATTCCGCGCCTGCGAGCGTGAGTGTCGCCACATCCATAAAGCGCATATCAGCGGCGCGCGGATCAAGGGTGGACAGCACAGCCTCTGCCGCCGGACCTTGCAGCGCCAAAAGCGCGCGGTCGGTGATTTCGGTCACGGACACATCGGTCAATTCGGCTTGCATATAGGCAATATCGTCTGCTTTGCAGGCGGCGTTCACAACGATGAAAACATGATCGCCTCGGTTCGCCAGCATCAGATCATCACGGATGCCGCCCGCAGCATTGGTGAAAAACCCATAGCGCTGACGGTTTTCAGCCAGACCCAGAATATCCACTGGGATCAGCCGCTCCAGTGCCGCCGCAGCACTTGTGTAATCGGCACCCGTTACACGCACCTGCCCCATGTGGCTGACATCAAACAAGCCTGCCTTTGCCCGCGTGTGCAGATGTTCCTGCAGCACGCCCATCGGATATTGGACAGGCATGTCGTAGCCTGCAAAAGGCACCATTTTTGCCCCCAGCGAAAGGTGAAGCGCATGTAGCGGCGTTTGCTGGAGATCAGACATTGCCAAGCCGTTCCTTCTTTCCGGCCGACACGATCTTGCGATCAAACGGCACCACGTGGGCACGGCAGCGGATGCTGACGCGCGTGATGCCCCCTCTGTCCTGATGCCTGAGATTGCTATCCCTTCGGCGGGCAGTGACCTGCCACTCTCCAGAGTCCTCACCTCGAAGTCGGTCCTGTGGCCTGAGAGTTTCCGGGGCGGTTGCTCCTTCGGCACCAACTAGGTTGGTTCTCCCGACGTCGATTGCGACGCAACTTGCCCCGTTCCCGACCTGCGCGCAAGAGATTCGATGCACGCGGATCACTCAAATAGTGGGCAATTCCGGCGCCATCGTCTGCCCGTCACGAAGGGCAAGCAGGGGGTCCAAGGGAGTCACTGTGATCACTTGTGAGACCATCGGATCAAAGCCGCAAACTCGGGCTTTGTCAGCGCGCAAATTCCAGAACGAAACCTGCGCGCGCTGCACTTAATCTCCGTCTGCGACACCCTCGGCCCGCTTACGCGCGCGACGCGCGCGGAAGCTTGGCAAAAGCACCAGAACCATGGCCAAGACCAGCAAGCCCAATGTCATCGGACGTTCAAGGATAAACCCAAGGCCCTGATAAAGCTGCATCGAGCGGGCAAAGTTGTCTTCCAGCATCGTGCCAAGGATGAACCCGATCAGGAGCGGTGCCAGCGGATAATCCGCAAACCGCAGGATCGTAGCGACCACGCCAAAGCCCACGAGGATCAAGAGCTCGGTCGCGTTATTCTGACCGATATAGGCCCCCATCAGCGTAAAAAACAGGATGAAGGGGATCAGGTAGTTGCGCGGGATCGACAGGATCTTGGCGATATAGGGGATCAGCGGCAGGTTCAGCACCAAGAGCACCAGATTGCCGATGAACATCGAGATAATGACAGCCCAGAAAATCTCGGGCGTGTCCGTCATCAGACGTGGCCCGGGGGTCACATTCAATGCAATCAGCGCGCCCAGCAGGATCGCCGTCGTGCCGGAACCGGGGATACCCAGCGTCAGCAAGGGCACGAATGACCCCGTACAAGCCGCGTTATTGGCTGTTTCCGGCGCAGCAAGGCCCTTGATTGACCCTTTGCCGAATTCGGCCTGCTCTTCGCCTTTGGCAAGGTTGCGTTCCACAGCATAGCCGAGAAAAGACGCGATCGTGGCCCCCGCACCGGGCAGAACACCGATGAAAAAGCCCTGAATGGACTGACGCCCGATCACCGGCAGCATTGCCCGCCCCTCTGCGCGTGAAAAGCGCAG
>CAYZKE010000168.1:1661-7067 GCA_964478505.1 uncultured Loktanella sp. | reverse complement strand
GTGGTGTTCGGGGTCGATGAAGCCTCGCTGGCGGTGTTCAAAGGCGCGATCGAGGCTGTGGTGACACTGGCGTCGCATCAGATGGCCGAGACGGATATGGAGTTGGGTGCGAACCTGATGATCTTTTTCTGTCAGGATTGGGATGAGATGACCGAGGTCCCGCATCTGGATAAATTGGTGCCTGATCTTGCGGCCTTGGTTGGGCGTTTGAAGCAGGCCGACGCCAATCAATACCGGATTTTCCGGTTTGATGAAGCGGGCGCGATACGGGCGGCCTTTGTGTTCTTGCGCATGGACGATCATCTGGCGGCGGTGCCTGCGGATACGTTGGCGCTAAGTCAGGCAGTGCAGACGATACTGTTGTGGTCGGATACGGCATTTGACGAGATACCACCTTTGGCGATGATTGGGGATAGGGCGATGTTGCGTCCTGAAATCGCGGATGTGATCCGTGCGGCCTATGATCCGGTCATGCCATCAATGGCGCGCGATGCCAGCCATGCTTTGCGCATTGCAGCACGGGTGCAGAAGGCGTCATGAGCCATCGTTTCCCCATCCGCGTCTACTACGAAGACACTGATCTGGCAGGCATTGTCTATTACGCCAATTACCTGAAATTCATCGAACGCGCGCGCAGTGAATGGGTGCGCGAGCTGGGTGTCGATCAGGTGCAGATGAAGGCGGACGGGCTGGTGTTCGCTGTCCGCCGCGTCGAGGCCGATTATCTGCTGCCAGCGAAATATGATGATGAACTTGTGGTGCATACGACCATGCAGCCGGGATCGGGTGCGCGTCTGGTTGTTAAGCAAGACGTCATGCGCGGTGACGTCGTGCTGTTTTCCGCGATTGTCACCATCATTTGTATGACTGTTGAGGGTGCTGTTGCCCGTCTTCCGGCAGTGATCCGCCGGTTTGTGCATTAAAAACCGCTCGATTTCGCGAAAGTGATGCGGGATTGGTTGGATTTCTGTAAGTTGATGCGATACGCTGAGGCGTAATCAGAGCCCAAAATCGGGCCTACAGGCAGAGCAGGCATATGGAAGCAGCACACGAATTCACCATGTGGGCGTTATTCGCGCGCGCCACAATTACTGTTAAAATCGTCATGATCATGTTGGTCCTGGCATCCGTGTGGTGCTGGGCTGTGATTATCGACAAGATCATCCAATATCGCAAAGCACGCGCCGAGGCTGAGGTGTTTGACCGGGCATTCTGGTCGGGTGAGCCGCTTGATGCGCTGTTTGACCAGATCGGGGCTGACCCCGAGGGGGCGTCGGAGAAGATATTTGCCGCAGGTATGCTGGAATGGCGTCGGTCACACCGGCAAGACGGCGGATTGATTGCGGGTGCGACCGCGCGGATTGACCGGTCGATGGATGTGGCGATCGTGAAAGAGGCGGCGCGCTTGCAAAAGGGTCTGCCGATCCTCGCGACTGTGGGCTCCACCGCTCCGTTTGTCGGTCTATTTGGAACCGTCTGGGGCATCATGAATGCCTTTATCGAGATCGCCGAAGCGCAGACCACCAATCTGGCTGTTGTTGCGCCCGGTATCGCCGAGGCGTTGTTGGCGACGGGTCTTGGCCTTCTGGCCGCGATCCCGGCGGTGATTTACTACAACAAGCTTTCATCGGATAGTGACCAGATCGTCAGCGGCTATGAGGCTTTTGCCGATGAGTTCGCCACGATCCTGAGCCGCCAGTTGGATAGCTGAGATGAGCGCAGGGGTTATGAAATCAGGTGATGACGGGGGCAGACGCCGCCGTCGCCGGTCGCGGCGCGCGCAGCCGATGTCCGAGATTAACGTCACTCCTTTTGTGGACGTGATGATGGTGTTGCTGATCATCTTTATGGTGGCCGCGCCGCTTTCGGTTGTTGGTATTCCGGTGGAATTGCCAGAGACGTCAGCGACCGCTTTGCCGGGTGATGAAGAAGAGCCGTTGACGGTGACAATCACCAATGATGGCCGCGTAATGATTCAGGAAACCGATACCACCGAGACCGAACTGGTTGCCCGTTTGCAGGCCATTGCCGCAGAGCGCAGCAGCAACAAGATATTCTTGCGCGCTGACGGTCGCAATGATTGGAACCGTGTGGCCGAGGTGATGGGCCTGTTGAACGCTGGCGGGTTCTCGGACATTGGTCTTGTGACCGATATCGCGCCGCCTGCCGCAGGCGGCTCTGACGGGTAAATCATGGCAACGCCGGGCACCATCATTTCGGGGATTGGCCATGTCGGGCTGATCGGCTGGCTGATTGTCGGCTGGGGCATGTCGTCTGAACCGTTGCAAATCCAGACGATGGATGTCTCGCTGGTGTCCGGTGATCAATTTGAACAGATGCGTGCCCGCACGACGCCCCAGCCGGGGTTGGCTGATCCGGCGGCCCCCGTTCCGCCGGTAATCGAAGAGACACCGCCGCCGCCGCCTGCAGAAGAAGCGACTGTTGAACCTGCCCCGCCGCCCGCGCCGATTGAGCCGCCCGCGTCAGAAGCGCCGCCGCCACCCCCACCGCCTGCGCCGCCGCAGGCCGAAGTTGTGGATGCGCCACCCGCAGAGCCTGCGCCGCCCGTCACCCCGCCACCGACACCGGATTTGCAGGTGAGTGAGAGGCCGACGCCGCCACAGGCGCCAACCGTCGCCTCGACTATCTCCGCGCCCCCTCCGCCTGATGCACGGGTGGATGATGTGGTGCGCGAAGAGGTTGTGCCGGACAACAGCGCGGAAGCCGAGGTTGTGGCCGAAGAACAAGAGGCGACGGCACCTGAAGAGACGACAACGGCGATCGTGATTGACGATTTGGCCCCGACCACATCTATACGCCCGTCAACGCGTCCAAGCCGCCCTGCGCCGCCGCAACAGTCGGCAGCGGCACAACAGGAGCCTGCCCCAACCCAACCGACACAGGCGGAACCTGCCGTGCGCGAAGATGACGTCGCAGATGCTTTGGCCGCAGCTTTGGCAAGTGCTGCTGATGCCCCTGCCATTGCAGCCGGTCCGCCGATGACAGGGTCTGAGCGTGAAAGCTTCCGCCTGTCTGTAAACCGCTGTTGGAACGTTGATCCTGGATCGGTTGCGGCACGTGTAACAGTTGAGGTGGGCTTTAGTCTGGATCGTGAGGGCCGCGTGGTCGGCAATGAAGTCCGCCTTCTGTCATCTGACGGCGACCAGAGCGCCACCAACACCGCATTTGAGGCCGCGCGCCGCGCGATCCTGCGGTGTCAATCCGGGGGCTATCAGCTTCCCGCTGACAAATACGACCAATGGCAGGACGTTGTGATCACTTTTGATCCCAGCGGGATGCGGTTGCGATAGGCAAAGACACGCGTAGGTGAGGTGAAATGGTTTTTTCCCCCTGCCATAATGAAGAAAGACAGTGCAGATTCGGGCAGGGTTCCGATGAGGCAGAGTGAGGCAAAAATGATAAAACGACTTTTGACAGTTTTGATGGCCTTGATGCTGGCAGGGCCGGTAATGGCGCAATCTGGCCCGTTGCGGCTGACCATCACGGATGGTGTGATTGAGCCGATCACCTTTGCTGTTCCTAGTTTCGAAGCGGAAACGCCTGCGGCACAGCAAGCGGCATCTGATATTTCGCGCCTTGTGGTGCAGGACCTCGCGGGCACCGGCCTTTTCCGAGAAGTGCCCGCCACGACCTTTATTTCGCAGATCAGCTCCTTTGTGCAGCCTGTCGCCTTTGCAGACTGGCGCGCGATCAATGCGCAGGCCCTGATTGTCGGGGCGGTCACCGTCGACGGGGATCAGCTCACAGTGAAATTCCGTCTCTATGATGTCTTCTCGGGACAAGAGCTGGGGCAGGGTCTGCAATTTGCCGGTACCACTGCCGGATGGCGGCGGATGGGGCACAAGGTTGCGGATGCGGTCTATAGCCGGATTACCGGCGAGGGCGGTTATTTTGACAGCCGCGTTGTGTTTGTCTCTGAGACTGGACCCAAGGATAACCGCCAAAAGCGCCTTGCGATCATGGATTTTGATGGTGCGAACGTACAGTTCCTGACAGACAGCAGCAGCATTGTGCTTGCCCCCCGCTTTTCCCCCAGTGGCGACCGCGTGCTTTACACCAGTTTCGAAAGCGGATTTCCGCGGATCAACGTGTTGAACGTGGCCAACGTGGGCCGCCAGCAGTTACAGACAGCCCCCGGCGAGATGGCCTTTAGCCCGCGCTTTTCCCGCGATGGGCGGCAGGTGATTTATAGTCTTTCGAATGGTGGCAATACCGACATCTACCGCACCGATCTGGCAACCGGCCAGCATGTGCGCCTGACCTCTGCGCCGTCGATCGAAACCGCGCCAAGCCTGTCACCCGATGGCAGCCAGATTGTTTTTGAAAGCGACCGCTCGGGCAACCAGCAGCTTTACATCATGTCCGCCAATGGCGGTGAGGCGCGGCGCATTTCCTTTGGCGAGGGGCGGTATGGCACGCCGGTATGGTCGCCCCGTGGCGATCTGGTTGCCTTTACCAAACAAAACGCAGGGCGCTTTCATATCGGCGTGATGCGGACTGATGGCTCTGAAGAGCGGCTGTTGACCTCGTCTTTCCTTGATGAGGGGCCGACATGGTCGCCCAACGGGCGTGTCATCATGTTCAGCCGTGAAACCCAAGGTGCGGGCGGTACGTCGTCAATGTATTCGGTTGATATTTCGGGGCGCAACCTCAAAGCTGTGCCTTTGCCAAGTGGCGCGTCCGATCCGTCATGGGGGCCGTTGCAGCCGTAACGAAGTGTGATTCCCTAATGGCGAAAGCCATGCTAGAGTAAGAAAAAAACCGAGCAGTTATTAAACAGGATGAAACCATATGACACTTTTTAAGACAACGGCGGTTGTGCTCTTGGTGCTGGTAACAGCAGCATGTACGAACCCTGATCGCTTTGGCGCGGGCCGCGATGGCGGCGCCGGTGCCAACGCAGGTCTCGGAGCCGGCATGGCCGGATCGGCAAGCGATCCCACAAGTCCACTTTTCTTTAACCAGACGATCGGTGACCGCGTTCTGTTTGCGGTGGATACATCCACGATCACACCTGCTGGCCAGACCATTCTGGACGGACAGGCACAGTGGCTACTGACCAATGCAGATTACCGCGCCGTTATCGAAGGTCACGCTGATGAGCAGGGTACACGCGAATATAACCTCGCACTTGGCCAGCGCCGTGCAAATGCGGTGCGTGAATATCTGGTGTCGCGCGGTGTGCCATCCAACCGTCTGCAAGTGACCAGCTTTGGCAAGGAACGCCCCATTGCGATCTGTTCCGACGAAAGCTGCTATGCGCAGAACCGTCGGGCCGTCACCGTTCTGTCATTCTCTGCGATGACAAGCTGATCAAGACCGGAAGGAAGCCCCTATGTTGTACCGTCTCGCTGTTGTCTGCGCATTGCTGATTTCGCCGCTTCC
>CAYZKE010000168.1:0-1561 GCA_964478505.1 uncultured Loktanella sp. | reverse complement strand
AGCGGGCGCAGGAGGCGCTCGCTGCAGGTGACTTTCGCAGCGCCGCTGACCAGCTTGAGACCTTTGTCGCGACCTACCCGGGTAGTCCGCTGACCTCTGATGCGAATTATTTGCGCGGCGAGGCTTTGGAAGGACTGGGCGAAACGACCAATGCGGCGCGCGCTTATCTTGAGTCTTTCTCGGGCAACCCGACAGGGCCGAAGGCACCCGATGCCTTGTTCAAACTGGGGTCGTCTCTTGGCAAGATCGGGCAAACGCAAGATGCCTGCCTGACGCTTGCCGAAGTGAACGTCCGCTTCCCTGGCAACGCGACCGTGCTTGACGCCCAAATGGAAATGCAAGCCTTGGGATGCCAGTAGACCGGTTCCCGGACAGCGTTGAGGCACGTTTCCAGACAGCGATCACCGCTGCACCGAATACTGATGAAACGATCGGCCTTGCTGTGTCGGGAGGTGGTGATTCCATCGCTTTGATGCAATTGGCTGCGCGTTTTCGTGCAGCGGATAAGCTCTGTGCGATTTCCATTGATCACGGGCTTCGCCCCGAAGCCAGGGATGAGATCGCTTTGGTGGCCGCGCAGGCCAATGCTCTCGGGATTGATCATACTGTCGTAAATTGGACATGGGACGGCAAGGGCAACTTGCAGGCTGCAGCGCGCGAAGGGCGTTGGGCTGCCGTGCGGGATTGGGCCGTGATGTATAATCTGCGCGAGGTTTGGTTCGGTCACACCGAAGACGATCAGGTCGAGACGCTGTTGATGCGCCTTGCGCGGGGCTCTGGCATTGACGGTCTGACCGCGATGTACCCGGTTAGCCAGCGTGACGGCCTGCGCGTGGTTCGCCCGCTCTTGGGACTGGCGCGCGCCGATCTGCGCGCTTGGCTGAGTGCGCTAAATATTCCATGGTCCGAAGACCCCAGCAATGACGACCCCCGCTTTGACAGGGTCCGTGCGCGCCAGATGTTCGCGCAGCTTGAAACCCTTGGGATGACACGTAAGCGGCTGCTGCAGACCGTCGATCACATGCAGGCGGCGCACTTGTCGCTGCAAGAGGCGGCACTTGCCTTTGCCAAACGCTATGTCCGACAAGACGCGGGGGATTTGCTTGTTGCACCCGAGGCGCTTGATCTGGACAAAGCTGATGCGCCAAGGCGTGTAATGGCGGCGGCGTTTTCTTGGGTTGGCAGCCGCAGCTATCGTCCGCGTTTTGAGCAGTTGATGGAAACGGTTTCACAGGCCCGCATGGGTGCAACGGTCACCTTGGGTGGATGCATTATGACGCCTGATGAGGGGGCTGCGATCCGGCTGATGCGCGAAGTAGCGGCAACGTCGCCGACCGTGAGATTGCACCACGAAGCGGGCCAACCCTTGGGCGCGTTTTGGGATCACCGCTGGTTTCTCGAGGGACCTTTACACGATAATTTGACCTTCAGGGCGCTGGGGGACGGCATCAAAGATTGCCCCGATTGGCGCGCAAGTGGAATGCCACGCACCTCTTTGCTGGCCTCGCCTTCTGTCTGGCATGGTGACAGTCTAATCGCGGCACCTCTGGCCGGTTTATCG
>CAYZKE010000167.1:0-7070 GCA_964478505.1 uncultured Loktanella sp. | reverse complement strand
GGGGTAGACTGGCCCCAAAAAGGACATGACGATCATGAGCAAAAGTCTCAAACGGGTGGTCGCCGCGTTGTCGGAAGCCGGTCACGAAATTGCGCCACTTGAGCTTGGCCCCGAAACGCGCACGGCACAGCAGGCCGCCGATGCTGCGGGATGCGCGCTCGACCAGATCGCGAAATCGGTGATTTTTGCAGGGCAGACCAGCGGGCGGGCGATCCTTTTCATCACCGCAGGTGGCAACCGCGTTGATCCGGCCAAAGCCAGTGCCGTAGCGGGCGAGCCGTTAGGCAAGGCCGATGCCGCCCTGATCCGCGCCCAAACGGGGTTTGCGATTGGCGGTGTTGCACCCGTGGGCCACCTTGCCCCGATCACAGCATTTTTTGATCCGAGACTCCTGGATTTTCCGCTGATCTACGCCGCCGCAGGCACGCCAAGACATATTTTCCCCATTGCACCAGCGGATCTTTTGCAAATTTCCAGCGCGCAAGCATCTGATTTTACGTCATAATAAAAGTAAATGTAAAAAACATTTACATCAGGGCTTGAAGCAGAGTGTCAAACCTCCAATATCGGTGATGTGAAAAGCATTCACATAGACACACACAGATAGCTAAGGAGCCCAACCATGAACACCGCCACATCCCATTCCCCAATGGCAATGCAAAACCGTTTCGGTTTTTTTGCCCGTGCCGAGGCTTGGCTTGATGAGCGTGGCAAAGGCGCCTGGATCGCCGCCATGGTTGTCAGCTTTATCGTCTTCTGGCCCATCGGCCTTGCCCTTCTTGCCTATATGATCTGGAGCAAACGCATGTTCAATTCTTCCTGTTCGTCCAAAACCCGCAGCCGCACACGCCACATGGGTCAATCCTCGGGCAACAGCGCATTTGACGCCTATAAGGCCGAAACGCTGCAGCGTCTGGAAGAAGAGCAGGACAAATTCGAGGCCTTCCTCAAGCGCCTGCGTGACGCCAAGGACAAGGCGGAGTTCGACCAGTTCATGGACGACCGCGCCAAGAAAATGACGAACGCTGACGACGAAAACACCGGTCCTGCCGCTGTCTAAGCGCAGCACCCCAAGGGCGGCCCGCTTTCCCCGGCAGGTCGCCCTTCCCTGCCCCTTTGATGCAAGAGTTCACCATGACCACGTCTTACGCATACGCCCCCCATCTTGATTATGACCCTGAACGCTATGAGGGCGTGACACTCAAACGCGGTATTGCCTGGGTGTTCGACGTTGTCATGATCGCCATGCTTTGTGCATTGGCGCTGCCGTTTACGGCCTTTACCGGCATCTTCTTCTTTCCCTTCCTGATGCTGGTTGTGGGCTTCATCTATCGCTGGTTCACGCTGGCAAACGGGTCATCAACATGGGGGATGCGCCTGATGGGCATCCGGTTCCGCGACCATCGCGGCGCGCCGCTCTCGTCCGGTTTGGCGCTTGCCCATACGCTTGGATATAGCATCAGCATCGCGGTGGCACCTCTGCAACTGATCTCGATTATCCTGATGCTGGTCACCCAACGGGGCCAAGGCCTGACCGATCTGGTCCTGGGGACCGAAGCCGTGAATATCTACCATTAACTATGTCGCACTCAGGGGGCTTGGCGCAGGGTAAACAGATTGTTAAGCTTTACGGAAATCAACCGGACCTCGCATGCGCCACACGCTTCCTATTGCCCCGCAGTTTTATGTAACTGCCCCACAGCCATGCCCCTATTTGGAAGGGCGGATGGAGCGTAAGCTATTTACGGCGCTCCAGGGTGATATGGCCACCAAGCTGAACGACTCTCTGTCCAAACAAGGCTTTCGCCGGTCGCAGAATGTGCTCTACCGCCCCTCTTGTGCGGAATGCTCGGCCTGTATGTCGGCGCGGATTGATGTGTCGAAATTCACCCCCAGCCGCAGTCAGCGTCGGGTCGCCAAGCGGGCAGCGCATCTGAACCGCCGCGCCACATCCCCATGGGCGACGGAAGAACAGTACGATCTCTTCCGCGAATACCTTGACGGGCGGCACGCCACAGGCGGCATGGCCGACATGGATATGTTCGAATTCGCAGCGATGGTCGAAGAAACGCCGATCCGGTCCCGCCTGATCGAATACACGACCGAACAGGATCTGACAGCGGTTTGTCTCACCGATATCCTCGATGACGGGCTGTCGATGGTCTATTCCTTTTTCGATCCCGCCAACGAGAAACTCTCGCTCGGAACCTACGTTATCCTCGATCACATCGCCATCGCACGCGAATTGGGCCTGCCTTACGTGTATCTGGGATATTGGGTGCCTGGCAGCCCCAAGATGGACTACAAAGCGAAATACAAGGGCCTTGAAGTCTACCGCGGCGGTGAGTGGACGCCTGTGACGGACCCATCGGAATACCGTGCAGACACGCACCCGCTCTCGACCGATCCGATTGCCGAGCAAGTTGCCCGGATCGATCTGCCTGACGGGCGGACCTGACGCAACATGACATAATCCAAAGAAAAAGGGCGGCGCCATCGGCACCGCCCTTTTTCGTCTCTTCCGCCCCGCTTAGTTCAGCAGGTTCGGGATAATCGTCACCACACCGGGCACGAACGCCAGAAGCAAAAGCGCAAAGACCTGAATACCGATGAACGGCATCACACCTTTATAGATCTGCCCCGTTGTAATCGACTTGGGCGCAACCCCGCGCAGATAGAAGAGCGCAAAGCCGAAAGGCGGTGTCAGGAAGGATGTTTGCAGGTTCACCGCGATCATGATCGTCACCCACTTGGGATCAAAGGTGCCGCCGTAGATGACAGGCCCCACAATCGGGATGACGATATATATGATCTCGAGGAAGTCGAGCACGAAGCCCAGCACGAAGAGCACCAGCATCACCAGCAGGAACACGGTCCATTCGTTGTCGAATGAGCGCAGGAACTGCTGGATGTAATGTTCACCACCAAATGAGATCAGCACGAGGTTCAAAAGCTGCGAACCGATCAGGATGGTGAAGACCATTGAGGTCACCTTGGCCGTTTCACGCACAACCGGTGCAAGTACACCCCCCGCGATCAGAACCCAGCAAGACCAGAGCAAGCCGAACATCGCGTAAAGGAACGCGGCAAAAGCCACCAGATAGGCCAGACGGTTCTCAAACAGCACCACTTCCTGTCCAAGGCGCAAATCAAAGTTGCCGCCAATCACGAGCATAACAACAATCGCTGCGGCGGTCAGAAGTACGATCCGCCCGGAAAGCCCCTGATCCTTGCGCTTGCGGTAGGCCGCCAGCAGGATCGCACCACCTGCACCCAAGGCCGCAGCAGGTGTCGGGTTGGTGATACCGCCAAGGATGGATCCGAGCACAGCAACGATCAGGACGAGCGGCGGGAAGACCACGCGCATGATTTCATTTCCGGCGAGATATTTGACCGCATGCCGCATCCCAAGATAGGTCACGAAAAGCGGGATCACCAAAATGATCGTGGTCACGCCCGGCGACGTCATCGGCGTGATCAAGACGATATCAGCAAGAAGGATCAGGCCAACACCCGCCGCCCCCAGCCAGAGTGGGCGATGATCGGCACTTGGTGCCACACCACGCGCCAGAGCCAGCAGAAGGCCCAGCAGAACAGCAAGAACCGCAATACCTGTGCCAATCGGTGCTGCATCTTCGGCGGCCTGTACAACAGCCGCCGCACGCTCTTCCGGTGTCAGCTCGCGCGATGCCGTCGCACCGCCCGATGCTTCAATTGCCGCCTGCTGGGCGACAGCAGTTTCCCAAGCCTCGATCCCGTGCAGTTCGATCATTGAGGCCTGACATTCCTCGCCAACGCGCGTGCGCAGTGATGCGTTTTCACTGGCGTCTGTAAAGCTGTCGACAAGGACGGATTGCGAGCCCACAAGGTTCACCTGCCCCATGCCGATGGTCAGCGCAATGATGCCGACAGGGACAGCCAGCAGCCATGTCAGGCCTTCGTTGCGCGTAATCACTTCACGGCCTGCGCTATCGGCAAACTGCACAGCGGGTGCCTTGCTTGGATTGATCAGCGCAAAGATAAACGCATAGCCCGCATAGAGCGTCGCCAGAAGAACACCGGGCAACAGCGCCGCCTGGAACAATGTGCCCACCGACAAAACAGCGGGTGAACCAAGATAGGTCAAGGCATCGGTACAGCCCGCCAGTTGCGCGCGGTTTTCCTGTGCGGCGGAATAGATATCGCCGGCCAGCGTTCCCAAGAGAACGATCACGATGGACGGCGGAATAATCTGCCCCAAGGTACCCGACGCGGCGATGACGCCGGTTGAGAGCTCGGGCGAGTAGCCGTTCTTGAGCATGGTTGGCAGCGCCAGCAGACCCATGGTGACAACAGTCGCACCCACGATGCCTGTGGACGCAGCAAGGAAAGCACCCACGATCACGATGGACACAGCCAGACCACCCGGCAGCGGGCCAAAGACCTTTGCCATCGAGGTCAGCAACTCATCCGCAATCCGAGACCGCTCGAGCACGATGCCCATCATCACGAACATCAGAACCGCGAGGAGCGTTTCAATCGACTGGCCCGCAAGCACACGCTCGTTCATGCGGTTGACCATAAAGCCGATGTTCCGGTCCAGCGCCACTTCCCAGCCTTGCGGGAACAACGGCCCCTCGTAGCGTGGCAGTTCCGGGTGACTGAAGACCGAGATTGTTTCTTGTCGTACGCCCTCATTGACCAAGGCGCGGAACGCGTCCGAGCTTGTGTCGACCGCTGCGTGAATCAAGAGACCTGCACTGTCCAGCCCCGCGATAATCGCGAACGAAATCACCGCAGAGCCCATAATCGCAAAGGCGACAGGGAAACCGGAAAGGATCCCTGCAAAGAGCGTCAGAAATACGATAATGATACCGATTTCGATGCCATCTAATCCGAAAAGCATGTCTTTACCGCCCTAATCTAATGGATGTCTGCGACGAGTTCGGCGGTCGGATCGCCAAGCTGGTCTTTATCAAGGTATTTGCCTTCGCTTTCAGGACCCTCTTTCCACTCAAGGTAAGAGCGGTAGAAGAAAGCGACTGCCTGCAACATGACCATCAGCGCGAAGGTCACCAGCAATACCTTGAAGAGGAAGTATGCATTAAAGCCGTTGGGCGAGAAACCGATGGTTTCGATATTCCACCGCAGCGCACGGGCTTTGGTCAGCAAACGGTCAAGCGTATCCGAGGCAGACGGGTTCGGCACCACAAGGTGACGCCACAAGAAGAACCAGCCGTAAAGCCAGATAATAATCGCGCCGGGCAGCATGAATACAATCGACCCGAACATGTCGATGACGCGCTTGGTGCGGTAGCTGACGGCGGAATAGACCAGATCGACGCGCACATGGCCGCCCTGCACGAATGTGTAGGCGGCGCAAAGGCAAACAATCATGGCGTTGTAGAATTTCAGTTCTTCGGACCACCAGCTGACATCTTTGGTGAAACTGGCACCGAAGCCGACGCTGATCTCGGCCACAGCAAAGACCCGCTGCATGAAGATGATGACGATCTGCTGCAGCACCATGAGCAAACCCGCCCATGCCGCAACGCGGCCGACGATGTTCGCAAAACCCTCAAGCCCGCGCACATAGCCCCACATGATCCGGTTGTTATAAAGACCGACCGCTGTGAAAACGAGAAACGCCGCCAGTGCCACAAAGAACAACTGCACAGAGGCCCCGTAGTAGATAAAGCGCATCAACGCTTCTTTCTGCTCGGTCTCCATTGCCCCATTGATGGCGGGCACCCAAGACAACCATTGGCCCGGATGAAAGATCGCATAAAAGAAGTTGTAGAACGCTTCAATCAGGTTGGCAAAAAACCACCCGACCGCATTGCCGCCCCATGCTTCGACCAGTCCCATGGTCACTCCCCCGCATTGATGATCGTCTTGTTTTGCGTATAGGGCCCCGCCACTGGCAGGGCCCTATATGATTGCTCATTTTCAGCCGCTATGCGGCCGAAGCAAACGCCTTAGAGTGCGTTGAAACGCGCGCGCTGACGCTGGAATTCGTTGTCAGAGATGCTTGTCCAACCATAAGTCGCTGCGACAGCGGCTTCTTGGCTTTCGCGGATACGCGCGAAGAGCTCGTCACCCATGAACTCGTCCAGTGATTCCTTTGACGCACGACCGAAGGCATCCCAAACATCATCAGGGAATTGCATCAGCTTGGTGCCTTGCGCCTGCAAACGCTGCAATGCGGCACCATTGTTGTAGTTGGACTGTGCAAGGCTCCAGTGGTGTGTTGCAGCTGCCGCAGTTTCAGCGATCTGCTGCTGCGCTGGTGTCAGTTCGTTAAACACGTCGCGGTTGAAGGCCACGTTTAGAACGGAACCCGGCTCGTGGAAGCCACCTGTGTAGTAGAACTCACAGACTTCCTGGAAGCCAAGACGCTCGTCTGCGAACGGACCGATCCACTCGGCACCGTCGATGGCACCTGAAGACAGGGCCTGATAGATTTCGCCGCCTGGAATGTTCTGAACGGATGCGCCTGTGCGACCCAGTGCCAGACCACCGATGCCCGGCATACGGAAGCGCAGACCCTGCAGATCGGCCGCAGAGTTGATCTCTTTGTTGAACCAACCACCTGGCTGGTGACCTGTGTCGCCACACATGAATGACTTGAGGTTGAAGATCTCACCCAACTCGTCGTGCAGTTCTTTACCGCCGCCATGATGGTACCAGCTGATCATCTCGCCGCTTGTTGCGCCGAAAGGCACTGATGTCATGAAGTAATAGCCAGGGTGCTGGCCGCCAAAGTAGTAATCAGCAGAGTGATAGATATCAGCCTGCCCTGAAGACACAGCGTCAAACACTTCGAATGCGCCGACCAGCTGACCTGCTGCACGCTTTTCGATGGTCACTTCGCCGTCTGTCATGGCGTTGAAAAGATCGATGAATCTGACCGCAGCGTCATCAAACACCGCAAATCCGTCAGGCACCGATGTTACCATCGTCAAATTGCGTCTGCCTTGCGCGTAAGCAGGTGCCGCCAGTGTGGATGCGGCAACAGCCGAACCACCGATAGCGGTATTCTTTAGAAAGGAACGACGATCCATATAGTTTTCTCCCAGTTGTAACTCTGT
>CAYZKE010000166.1:0-7075 GCA_964478505.1 uncultured Loktanella sp. | reverse complement strand
GCGGGTATGGTGAAAAGGTATCACGAAAGCTTCCCAAGCTTCAGTTACGGGTTCGATTCCCGTTACCCGCTCCAGACAAATCAGACAGACAGTGACAGCCAAAGTATCTGATGCGCGGCCAGCGTCACACCGGTGCGCACGTGAAAGGATTCTCCAGTAATCAGATCCGTCATGCGCGGTGGCAAATCGAGGAACTGGTCGGCGGCAATCTCTTGGGCATCATCCGCGAAATTCGCCAGCACGCAAATCTCCTGGCCGCCACCACTGCGCACATATCCCAGCACATGGGGGTTATCCGTCGGGAAAGGTCTGATCGCGTTGCCCGCCAGCCCCGGTGCGGCACGGCGCGCATCAATCAGCTGTTTCATGCGCGCAAATATCTTGCCTGCATCAGTGTCTTGATCAAACCGCTGCGCATAGAGCGCATCCGGCCGCAGGGGCCGTCCGACCCAGCGCTGATCCTTGGCTTGTCCCGGGTTCTGCTTGTAGCCGTCATCATTCAGTTGGCCGACCTCATCCCCCAAGGACAACAACGGAATACCCCCCGCCGAGAACGCAATGCCATAAAGCAGGATTATCCGGTCGATACCGCCGGCGTCCCCCGCCTCGACGCCCGTCAGTGAGGCGGTCGTACCGCAGACACGGCAATCTCCGGTCTTGGGGTTGTACTGGAACGGCACACCGCGCGCGAAGCTGCCTTCGAACTGGTTGGTGTAAAAACTGTTCAGGAAGCGGCGGTGATCGAAGCCAAGAATATCCAGCTCGGCGGCGTCTTCATCGGCAAAGGTCCAGCCGATGTCGTCATGGCTGCGCACATAATTCACCCATGCGCAGTCTGCGTTGATCGGCTGGCGGCGGGTGATGGCCTGATCAATCAGTTCCACTTTGCGTGTGGCCAACGCCTCCCAGCTCAGCGCCATCAAAAGCGGATTGTAGGAAATCGGGCATTCCGCGGGGTCGATGTAGGAAACGACCTCGTCAGGGTGCACGATCGCCTCGGATTTGAACAAAAGCGACGGCGCCGCGATGCGGCACACAGCGTTGAATGCGCGCAAAAGCAAATGCGCCTCCGGCTGGCTCTCGCAGGTCGTGCCCAGCCGTTTCCAGATGAAGGCCACAGCATCCATGCGGATCAGGTCGACACCCTGATTGGCCAAAGCCAGCATTTCCCCCGCCATGGCGCAGAAGACGGCGGGATTAGAATAGTTCAGGTCCCACTGGAAGGAATGGAAGGTGGACCAGATCCAGCGTCCATCCTCCATTTGTATAAAGGCACCGGGGTGGTCGTCCGGAAAGACCTCGCGCACGGTGCGCTCAAAGGCGTCGGGCATCCGGCGGTCGTTGAAAATCCAGTAGTAATCAGAATACTCCGGATCACCCGCAGCCGCCTTTTGCGCCCATTCATGTTCGTTCGAGGTGTGGTTGAAGACAAAGTCCACAACCAGCGATATCCCCGCCTCGCGCAGGTCCTCGGCCAAGGCGCGCAGATCTGCCATGGTTCCAAGATCGGCCCGCACTTCGCGATAGCTCGACACAGCATAGCCACCGTCAGAATTTTCCTTGGGGCAATCAAAAAGCGGCATCAGGTGCAGATATGTGATCCCGAGTTCCTGAAAATAGGGTACATGCTCTTTCAGCCCTGCCAGATTGCCTGCGTAGCGGTCGACATAGCAAAATGCGCCCAGCATCTGGTTTGACTGGAACCAGTCAGGGGTCGCCTCGCGCGCGGCGTCCAGTGCCTTGAGATCATCCGCGCGGTCCCGCCATGATGTCTGCGCCAGCACGATCAGTTGTGCCAACTGATCGAGGCAACTTTCATGGGCGCCATAAAGCGTGGCGAAAAGGTCAAAAAGCTGCGGGAAATGCGCCTCGAAACGCGCGTGAAAGGCGCGCCCGTCGTCATCGTTGCGGGACAGGCCCGCGTCTTCCAAAGCGGCCAGAACATAGCTTTTTGCAGCTTTGCGTTGTTGCGTCGTCGAGAGCATTCTAGCACACCAAAAATTAAGGTCGGAATGGACCGACTGTCACGATAACACCGCGAGATATCAAGGGCTCTTCAGCGCGCGCGAAGGTGACCCTAGAGCAGAAACATCCCTGAAAGTCCCGCCACGCCGATCGAAAAACTCAGCGGAAGAACAGCATTTGCCATCAGGTGCCATTTGCTGTTTTCAGAACCGAAAATCTTGCGCAACTGGACAAAGAAGAAGGTGCTGACAAAGAAAACCACCAAGAAGATCAGCGCGGCGTAGCCCGCTTTCGACACCGGCACAAAGAGCGCGACACCTGTCATCAGCTTCACTGCGCCCGCCCCTGATCCACCGATGGCGAACACGACAATCCCGAAAAGAAACACACCTGCCGCCAGTGCCACCTGCCAGTAGAGCGGCGTGCGTTCCTCGGCCACTACCAGAAGCACCGCAAACAGAACAAACGGCAACGCGGTCAGCCAGTTCGGGATGCGCCCCGTTCTGATTTCCAGCAACATCGCAACAACGATAATGGCCGCGACAGCGAAGGGGATCATTTCAACGATCATGTGGTGGTCCTTTGTGAGGTGTCGCGCTGCTTATGACAAAGCCCGCGCCCTAAGACACCCCGTGCATCTGCAGAAAGTCAACAAGTGCTGCAGTTGAGCCATCCTTGCCCGCAGCACTCTCTTTCCCCTCCACGACAGGTTGCAGGGCTGTGGCAAGTTCCTTGCCCAGTTCCACACCCCATTGATCGTAGGAATTGATGCCAAGCACGACGCCCTCGACAAATACACGGTGCTCATAGAGGGCGACGATCTGGCCCAACACCTCGGGTGTGAGTTGCGGATAGGCGATGGTCACCGAAGGGCGGTTGCCCTTGAACACGCGGTGGCGGGCTTGGCGTTCGAGTTCCGCACCGGCGAATTTATCGGCCACCTTGCTGCGGGCTTCATCCAGCGTGCGCCCGCGCATGAGTGCCTCGGACTGGGCCAGACAATTGGCGACCAGAAGTTGGTGTTGGTGGTGCAGATCATCCTCATGTCCGCGTGCCGCCACGAGGAATTCACACGGGATCACCCGCGTGCCTTGGTGGATCAACTGATAGAAAGCGTGCTGGCCATTCGTGCCCGGCTCGCCCCAGACGACAGGGCCACTGTCGATGGTCAGATCGGCCCCGTCCATGCTGACGCCCTTGCCGTTACTTTCCATCTCGAGCTGCTGCAAATAGGCGGGCAGACGCGCCAGAAGGTTATCATAAGGCAGTACAGCGCGCGTGGCATGGCCGCAAATCTGATTGTGCCAGATACCGACCAGCGCCAGCATCGCTGGCAGGTTTTCCTGCCAGGACGCTGCCTGGAAATGGCGGTCCATGGATTGCGCACCGCGCAGGAAAGCGCGAAATGCGTCAGGGCCAACAGCGATCATCAGGGACAGGCCAATCGGCCCCCACATGGAATAACGGCCACCGACCCAATCGGCGAAGCCAAAGACGCGTGACGGATCAATACCGAAGGCCGCTGTTTTGTCCGCTGCCGTCGAAAGGGCCGCAAACTGTGCACCTGTATCTGAAACGGTTTGGCCCATCCATGCTTGTGCCGTGCGCGCATTGGTCATGGTTTCAATCGTGGTAAAGGTTTTGGAGGCCACAATTACCAGCGTCGTCGCCGGATCACAGCCGCGCAACACGCCTGCAATATCCGCAGGGTCCACGTTGCTCACAAAATGGCAGCGTGGACCGTCGTGATAAGGGGCCAGCGCCTGTGCCGCCATCGCAGGCCCCAGATCGGACCCGCCAATGCCGATGTTGATCACATCGGTGATCTTGCCGCCCTGCCCCTTGAAACGGCCGCTGCGCACATCATTGGCAAAGCTTTCCATGCGCGCCAAAGTGTCCAGAACCTCTGGCATGACGTCCTGCCCGTCCACCATGACCGGCCCACCATCAAGGTTGCGCAAAGCGATGTGCAACACGGCACGGCCTTCGGTTTCATTGATCGGCGCACCGGCGAACATCGCATCGCGCTTTTCGGCAACACCCGCGGCGTCGAGCAATGCGATCAGCAAGGCGCGGCCTTCGGCGTCGATATTCGTTTTGGCGTAGTCCAGCCGCATATCACCCGTTTGCGCCACAAAATCAGCAGCGCGTGCAGCATCCAGCATGGTCTCGATCCGACGGCTTGCGACAGCCTTGTGGTGGTCTTTCAGTTTGCGCCACATCTTTTATACCTCCGCCCAGTGTACCGTTGCACCATTCAAGACAGCAGCCACAGGCGCCTCTTGCGGTGACAGGTGCCGCGCTCTTTCCAGCGCAGCGCGTTTTTCGCCCCCCACAATCACTATGTGCCGGCTCATCGCGGCGTTCAGGACTGCCGCAGACAGTGTAATACGCGGCTCTGGTGCACCGGGCGCGCGCATGGCGACCAAGCGATCACTGCCGTGCAATGCCAGATCAAGCTGGTCGGCACCGGGAAAAATCGATGCCGTGTGCATATCCGCCCCCATCCCCAAGAGTGCCACCGTGAGTGGCAAAGCGGGGCTAAGATTAGCCGCAAGTTCAGGGAGTTTTTCTTCCGGTGTCGGCGCATCGGCGTAGAGCGGCAGATAGGTTGCCGCAGCGGCGCGATCGGTCAGCAACCTTTCGCGCAATAACCGCGTATTCGACCGCTCGGACGTCTCCGGCACCCAGCGTTCATCGGTCAACATCACCTGCACACGCGCCCAATCCAGATCGACGGCACACAGGCTATCAAAAATCGGCCCCGGCGTTGTCCCGCCCGGTACAGCAAGCGATGCGGTGTCATTCGCGCGCAGGGCTGATGACAGCTCACTGGCCAGTTTGTCAGCCAGATCCATCATCATCATTTCCGCGTCCGGATATTCAACGAGCTTCATAGGACCAATCCTCTTCTTCGGTCAGGTCAATTCAAACATGCCGCGTGCCCGAATGGCTTAGCCCTTGATTTCACGCCATTTCCGGCCATCACGGTGCAACAACATCATCGCATCCTCCGGCCCCGCTGAGCCTGCGTCGTAATGCTTGGGCACGTCGTTACGTGCTTCCCAGCTATTGATGAGCGGATCAGTCCAGGCCCATGCCGCCTCAACCTCGTCACCGCGCATAAAGAGCGTCTGGTTGCCACGGATCACATCCATGATCAGGCGCTCATAGGCGTCCGTCACATCCTCGGCCCCGTCGCCCAAGGCATCCGCAAAGGTCATGTCCAGCGGCACATCAATCAGACGCATGCCCCCCGGACCCGGTTCCTTGATCGTCACCTGCAAATCAATACCTTCGTTGGGTTGCAAGCGGATCGCCAGAATGTTGCGGTGACGGGCCTCATCACCCTCAAAGATCGTATGCCCGAGGTCTTTGAACACCACAGCAATTTCGGATGACCGCGCTCTCATCCGCTTGCCCGTGCGCAGATAGAACGGCACACCCGCCCACCGCCAGTTGGCGATATGGCAACGCATGGCGATAAAGCTTTCGGTAAAGCTGCGGGGGCTTTCGACATCTTCGCGATAACTGGGTCCATCGGGGCCTGCATCATACTGGCCACGTACGATATGATGGTGATCTATGGATTGTAGCGCCCTGATAACCTTCAGTTTTTCGTCGCGCACGGCATCGGCCTCAAACTGGCCCGGAGGTTCCATCGCGATCAGGCACAAAAGCTGCATCAGGTGGTTCTGCACCATATCCCGCATTGCGCCGGATTTGTCGTAGTACGCCCCGCGCCCGCCGACACCGACGGTTTCGGCCACCGTGATCTGAATGTGGTCGACGTAGTGGTTGTTCCAAAGCGGCTCAAACAGCACGTTGCCAAAGCGGACAGCCATCAGGTTCTGTACCGTCTCTTTGCCCAAGTAATGGTCAATCCGGTAAATCTGGCTTTCGTCGAAATGCGCCGCCAGCGTCTGGTTCAATTCGCGCGCTGTCTCAAGATCGCGGCCGAAGGGCTTCTCCACCACGATGCGGCTTTGCGCATTGGCGATCTTGTTGGTGTGCAGCCGTTCCGCCAGATCACCAAACAGGGACGGTGCAACCGAAAAGTAGAACGCCTGCACTACGTCTTGGCGGACAATCGCCGCCAGATCGGCCCATCCGCCCTCACCGCGCGCATCGATCGCAACATATTCCAGCTGTTTAAGAAAGGCCTCCAAGCCTTTCTTATTTCTGGCTTCTTCGCCGCCAAACTCCGCCACCGCATCCGCGATCATCTCGCGATAGCCATCGCCGTCCAATTCAGACCGCGCAGCACCAATGATCCGTGATCCAGCAGGCATTTGCCCCGAGAGAAAGCGCCGGAACAGACCGGGCAAGATCTTGCGCCGGGCCAGATCGCCGGTGCCGCCAAAAATCACGAGATCGAATTCATCGACAGGAATGACGCGAGAGACCAAAATAAACCCCCATAGGATGCCGCGTTAGCGCTAACGCGGCCTACCTAACCCGATGCGTGGCCCAAGTCTAGCACTGCTGCGCAGTTACGCTTCGAGTTCTGCATCCCAGTAGAGGAAATCAAGCCAGCTTTCGTGCAGATGATTGGGCGGAAATTTGCGCCCGACATTGTGCAACTGCTCAGGCACAGGACGGCGCGGCGGTTTTTGCAGGCTCATGCCGCATTGCTTGAGCGAACGTGATCCTTTGCGCAGGTTGCAGGGTGAACAGGCCGCCACAACATTTTCCCAACTTGTAATGCCGCCACTGGCACGCGGAACGACATGGTCAAACGTCAGATCACCGCGAGCGCCGCAGTACTGGCAGCAGAATTCATCGCGCAAGAACAGGTTAAAGCGGGTAAACGCCACCTGCTTTTGCGGCTTGATATAGTCCTTGAGCACAACAACCGACGGGATTCTGATAATCGTCGACGGGCTGCGCACCACCTCGTCATATTCGCTTACAATATCCACGCGGTCGAGCCAGGCGGCCTTTACCGCCTCCTGCCATGGCCAGAGCGACAGCGGATAATATGACAGCGGGCGATAATCTGCGTTCAGAACCAACGCCGGATAGTGTTTCAGCGCACCCGGTTCGCGCACAAAATCAGTTCTGAAGTCGGCCTGCGTCATCTGTCACACCCCAAGTAAGGCTGTGCGGG
>CAYZKE010000165.1:0-7079 GCA_964478505.1 uncultured Loktanella sp. | reverse complement strand
GAACGACTCATAATCGTTAGGTCGGGAGTTCAAATCTCCCCCACGCCACCACCACTCTCTCAGATTACTTGCGAAAGTGGGTTGGCACGCCATTTGCCGACGGTAGATTATTGCTATGACCAATATCTTCCAAACCGCGACCATCCTGACTGAGCGGCTCCGCTTGGAGCCCTTTGCAGTCGCACATGCGCCTGCCTCAAATGCAATCAACAATGAGCCGCAGGTCATGGAATTTCTGACCTTCGGCAAGCCAGAAACACGCGACGAGACACTGACCAGAATCCGGCTGGTACGGGAACGCTGGAAAACGCTCCACTTTGGTTGGTGGGCCCTGATCCGGCGTGACACCGAAAAAATTATTGGAGCGGCCTGCCTCCAGCATGTGGCGAATGACCCGGCAGCACCGCTTGAGATCGGCTGGCGTCTTACCGGGACAGCAACTGGCAACGGATACGCCACAGAAGCTGGCAAGGCCGCAGCAACTTACGCGTTTGACAAAATCTGCGTAGATCAAGTCATCGCCGTGGCGCACCAGCGGAACATCGCATCACACCGCGTTATGGAGCGGATCGGCATGCGGTTTCGTGGCATCGAAATGCACTATAACGAACCTTGCAAAACCTACACACTTTCTAAGCATAACATCTAAAAACAGCGCTGGCACCGCTTCCCCCTTGCACCCTTTCGGTCTAGCGTGGCGGCGAATAATCGAAAGCGCAGCCATGACAGTTCTTGACCAAATCGCAGACGCCATCGGCGCGGACCGCATCCTGACGGGCGCAGATGCGGCGCCCTACGGCAAGGACTGGACAGGCGCATATACCTCCACCCCTCTTGCAGTCCTGCGTCCGGCCAACACCTCCGAGGTGGCTGCCATCCTCAAGATCGCAAATGAAACCAAAACCCCTGTCGTTCCCGCCTCTGGCCGCACCGGCCTGACCGGTGCGACGCTGGCCCAGGATGCGCTGATGCTCTCGGTCGAACGCCTCAACGAGATTTCCGAGATCAACGTGGCGGGGCGCACGGCAACAGTCGGCGCGGGTGTGATTCTGTCAAATCTGCACGACGCGGTCGAAGCGCATGACCTGATCTTTCCCCTCACCCTCGGCGCGCGCGGCTCTGCCATGATCGGCGGGCTGTTGTCGACCAATGCGGGTGGTTCAAACGTGGTGCGCTACGGCAGCACGCGCGGGCTCTGTCTCGGGCTCGAGGTCGTCATGGCCGATGGCCGGATCATGAACCTGATGAGCGCGCTGCACAAAGACAACTCCGGCCTTGACCTGCGCAACCTTGTGATCGGGGCAGAGGGGACACTCGGGATTATCACCGCTGCGGTCCTGAAGCTGCGGCCCAAGCCGCAGGCCTATGCCACAGCGATGGTCGCGGTACCTTCACTCTCCGATGCGCTGACCCTGCTCTACCGGTTGCAGGACGAGACCGGCAACGGGGTTGAGGCTTTCGAATACATGCCACGCAGCTATATCCGGAAACATCGTCAGCTGTTTCCCGATGTCACCGGTCCCTTCGACGAAGACTATGACGTGAACATCATGATTGAGGTCGCAGCAACCCGCACCAAAGACGCGGCTCCTGATGCGGACGGTAGCCTGCCTGTCATGCGCGCTCTGGAAGAGACACTTGGCGCAATGCTGGAAGACGGCACTGTCCTTGATGCAATTATCGCACAGAACGAGGCACAGCGCCGCGAAATCTGGAAACGCCGAGAGGACGCAGGTGAAGTGGCCTTCTTTGGCGGCGTCTTTGTGAACACCGATGTGGCTGTGCCACTGGATAAGGTCGCAGCCTTTGAACGAATGCTGACACCACGCATAAAAGCGATTGACCCTGATGCAGAGGAAGTGATCGTCGCGCACCTTGGCGACGGGAATATCCATCACACCAGTTACATCAGCCGCAATGATCCTGAGGCGATGAAAGCGCTGGTCGAGGCGGTTGAGGATGTGGTGCAGGAACTGGGCGGATCGTTCAGCGCCGAACACGGGATCGGCGTGTCAAAGCTCGAGACGATGAAGCGGCGCAAGGATCCTGTGGCGCTGGATGCCATGCGCTCAATCAAGGCAGCCCTTGATCCTAACAATATCCTGAACCCCGGCAAGGTGATCCCGCCGGCGTAAGAGCCTTAGAAAAAGTCGGGCCCCGCTTGCGCCAGCAGTTTGGCCGCCATCACACGGCCCATCTCGGCGCCGTCTTCGATTGCACCGGTCATGTCATCGGCAAAGACTTCAGTCCCATCCGTGCGCAAGATCTCGCCGCGCAAACGGAGCGCGCCGCCATCCAGTTCAGCCAAGCCGCCAATCGGTGTCTCACAAGACCCGTCAAGATGCGCAAGGAACGCGCGCTCTGCCGCGAGCCGCTGACCTGTTGGGCCATCGTGGATCGCAGCAAGCATGTCTGCGGCGCGGTGGTCATCGCCACGGCGCTCAATGCCAATCGCGCCTTGCGCCACTGCCGGCAGCATATCTTCGGGGGCAATCGCGGTGCGCGGCACGTCCGTCATGTTCAGGCGGTTCAAACCCGCCATCGCAAGAAACGTGGCCTCGGCCACCCCATCACCCAGTTTTTTCAGGCGGGTCTGCACGTTGCCACGGAATTCCACGATATTCAGATCGGGCCGCTTGGCCAGCAACTGCGACCGGCGACGCAAGGACGATGTGCCAACCGTCGCCCCCTGCGCCAGATCATCCAGCCCTTTGGCGCTGAGCGACACAAAGGCGTCGCGCACATCTTCACGCGGCAGATAAGTGTCGAGCAACAACCCACCGGGCTGTTCCACCGGCATGTCTTTCATCGAGTGAACTGCGATATCAATTGACCCGTCCAGCAGCGCTTCTTCGATTTCACGCGTGAAAAGGCCCTTGCCACCGATCTCTTTCAGGGGGCGGTCCTGGATGGCATCGCCCGTGACTTTGATCACACAGATTTCAAAAGCATTCTCAGGCAGATCGAAGGCGGCCATCAACCGCGCGCGCGTTTCATGCGCCTGGGCCAAGGCCAAAGGCGAACCACGGGTTCCGATGTTGAAAGGCGAAGCGGGGGTGGGCAAATTCACTGTCATGTCTGGATTGTTAGACGTGTAAACCTAGCCTGACAACTCCCTTGACAACTTCTTCTGCAATTGGGACCACAGGAACAGTACAAAAGGACATCTCATGGCGCAGCAAAAGACCATTCTCCGAGCCCTCGCAGGCGAAACACTTCCCACGCCTCCGATCTGGATGATGCGTCAGGCCGGGCGTTATTTGCCTGAATATAAGGCCACACGCGCGCAGGCCGGTGATTTCCTGTCGCTCTGCTATAATCCGGAACTGGCCGCCGAGGTCACGTTGCAGCCAATCCGGCGCTACGGCTTTGATGCGGCGATTCTTTTTGCCGATATCCTGCTCTTGCCACAGGCACTTGGAGCGGACCTATGGTTTGTCACTGGCGAAGGGCCGCGGCTTTCGACAATTACCTCGGCGGATGAGCTGGCCAAGCTGAAACCGATCGAGGCGATTCACGACACACTGAACCCTGTTTACGAGACCGTAAAAATCCTGTCCGAAGAACTGCCCAAAGAAACCACGCTGATCGGTTTCGCAGGCGCACCATGGACCGTTGCGACCTATATGATCGCGGGCCAAGGCACACCGGACCAAGGGCCGGCCCATGCGCTGAAGGCGGAAAACAAGCCTGTCTTTGAAGGCATCATCAACCGCCTGACCGAAGGCACGATTGCCTATCTGTCCAAACAGATCGAGGCGGGCGCCGAATGTGTAAAGCTGTTTGACAGCTGGGCGGGATCGCTGGAAGGCGATGATTTCACCAACTATTCCATCAAGCCGATGCAACGGATCACCGCTGCGCTGAAGGAAAAGCACCCCGGTATTCCTGTGATTGCATTCCCGCGCGGCGCAGGCACGAAATACGCAGGTGTACATGCCGCCACAGGGGCCGATTGTGTGGCTGTAGATGACGGCGTCGATGCCGCTTGGGTCGCCGAACATGTCCAGAAAGACGGCTGCGTGCAGGGCAACCTCAAATCCTCGCATATGGTGACGGGTGGTGACACGCTGGTGACCGAAACGCGCCGCATCGTTGATGCGCTCTCGAACGGGCCGCATATTTTCAATCTTGGTCACGGGATCACGCCTGATGCCGATCCCGCCAACGTGCAATTGATGATTGATACGGTGCGCGGGGCCTAAGACTGGATATTTCAACTTGAGCGGATAGTCTGGACCCGCAGACAGGAGCCCGCGTTGAAAATTCCTTTCACCTTGCGATTTGCCTACTACAGCTTTCGTGCGGTCGTCCGCGCGGGGCTATTGCTGCTTTGCGCTTGGATTTTCCTGATCCCGGCCACCGCCGAAGACGTCACAGCCCTTGGCGCACGCGAAGGTCAAAGCTATCCGGTTGGTTTGCAGATGATGCGGGCGGCGAAAGTCTTTGTCGCTGTCGCACCACCGCGAGCCTATGACATGATCGCGATGGGCTTGCCGCAAGACGTACCGCCCTTCATGGTCCGCCTCGCGTTGATGCAGATGGCAGCAGGCAATGTCCTGCCCGCCTCGACACGTGTATCGCCAACCACACCAAGCAGTCGTGATATCGAAGGGCCGCGCTTTATTCAGGTGGACTAGCTCAGACCCATTTCGCCAAAGGCGGCAGGCTCATCAACACCGCGTTCGCGTCATGCCCCGTCGTCAGACCGAACTTTGTGCCACGGTCATAGACAAGGTTATATTCGGCATAGAGCCCGCGGTGGATCAGTTGTGTCTCTTTATCCGCATCCGTCCAAGGCGTATCTCGGCGCTTTTCGACAAGTGGCACATAGGCAGGCAGGAAGGCTTTGCCGATATCCTGCGTCAGCGTGAAATCCGCCTCCCAATCCCCGGTGCAATAGTCGTCCATAAAGATACCACCGACACCGCGCGCACGGTTGCGGTGGGGGATATAGAAATACTCATCCGCCCATGCCTTCAGCTTGGGATAATGGTCCTCGCCATGCGGATCGAGATGCGCCTTTTGGGTCGCATGGAAATGGGCGGTATCCTCGGCATACTCGATACAAGGGTTCAGATCGGAACCGCCACCGAACCACCACGCATGGGGTGTCCAGAACATACGTGTGTTCATATGCACAGCAGGCGCATGGGGGTTTTGCATATGGGCCACCAATGAAATGCCCGACGCCCAAAAGCACGGATCTTCGGCCATACCGGGCACACCACGGGCGGCCATCGCCTTTTGTGCCGCAGCCCCCAACTGGCCGTAAACGGTAGAGATATTCACGCCGACCTTTTCAAACACGCGGCCACCGCGCATAACAGACATCAGGCCACCACCTGCGTCTGATCCATCATCCGACGTCCGCGTCGTCTCGGACACTTCGAAACGGCCAATCTCACCTTCGCCTTTGTGGCTGTCTTCCAGCCCTTCAAAGGATGCCACGATCTCGTCGCGCAATGTGCGGAACCATGATGATGCTTTGCTTTTTTCCGCTTCGAAACCGTCTGACATACTTGGTCTTTGTCCCTGATATTGAATAACGCGTATTGTTTGTCTTTAAGCACCATAATGATCATGCAACGATGATCCAGAACAAAACCGGAGACATCTCAATGCGCCGCGCTCTTTTCATGTTGCCCCTCGTCGCGCTGACAGCCTGCGCCACCCCGCGCGAGCAGTGCATCAGTGAAGTCACACGCGATACCCGTATTCTGAGCAGTCTGATCAACGAGACCCGGGCAAATCTGGCGCGTGGTTACGCGCTTGGAGAACGGCAAGAGATTCGGACGGTGCGTGAGACCTGTCGCGGGCGCAATGAGGACGGAACAATATTCACATTCCGCTGTGATGAGACCGAAACCTTCACCACAACGGTACCTGTCGCCATCGACCTGAATGTCGAGCAGGCAAAGCTGGACTCACTGGAAGAGCGTTTCGCGCAATCACAAGCAGCGTCCAATCAGGCCGTGGCACAGTGTATCGCGCTGCACCCTGAATGATTAATGCGCGGCGACTGCTGCCGGATCAATCAAGGTCCGGCCGCCGTCGACCGTAATGATCTGTCCGGTCACAAAGGCAGCGGCATCCGACGCAAGATATTGCACAGCATCAGACACCTCACTCGGGCTTGCGATGCGGTGCAGCGGCGTGCTTTCCACAATGGCTTCGCGCATTTCGTCATGATCCTTGAGTGACCCTTTCAAGCTTGCGCTCATGACGCTGCCAAAGGCCACTGCATTCACGCGGATGCCGTGCGGTGCAAGGGCCACAGCCAAAGAACGGGTCATCTGGTCTGACGCGGCAGAGCTGACAGAATAGGCCAGCAAATCAGGATGCGTACGGCGCGCAGCAATCGAGCTGAGGTTCACAATCGAACCAATTGGTTCGCCTGTTTCGCCATCGGCCTGTTTGATCATTCGGCGCGCCACAGCCTGGCTGACGCGCAGTGCTGTCATCGCGTTTTGCTGGAGCAGTTCCTCGACAGAGTTATCGTCAGGATCAAGCGGGTCGGTTTCCATGACCTGCCGCGCGGCGTTGACCAGAATATCCACACGCTCAAACGCATCAATGGTGGCGGACAGCAGGTTCGCAATCGTCAGTTTCTTCCGCAAGTCACCGGCAAAGATCAGGATATTCTCTTCCTTGTCAGCCTCATCCCCGATTTCATGGATCAGTGTTTTCTCATCCATGTCAGCGAAAACGACATTCGCACCCATTCTGACAAAATGACGTCCGATGGCCAAGCCAACACCATTGGCCGCACCCGTCACAATTGCCGTCTTTCCAGAAATGGAAAATGACATCTTTGCTCTCCCTTGATCCGCTCAGCGCTGTGGCCGATTGGCGTGGAATATTTTGAATGCACCATTACCCGCGATCATGTCCACATTGCGGAAACATTCGGTCAGGGTCGCTTCATAAGGCAAATGGCGGTTGGCAACCATCCAGAGTTTGCCATGCGGGGCGAGCAGGCGGGCCGCCGCTTGGATAAAGCTGCGCCCAAGGCTCGGATCAGAGGCGCGGGATGTGTGAAACGGCGGGTTCATCACGATGCCATCGTAGCCGGATCC
>CAYZKE010000164.1:4164-7105 GCA_964478505.1 uncultured Loktanella sp. | reverse complement strand
GCAGCACAGAGGAAACGCTGACAGCAGCGGCCCGCGCGCTGATGGCCCGCCATCCCGGTCTTGACGTTGCTTTGTGCATGTCACCCCCGATGGGTTTTGATCCGTCAGGCAGCCTCGCAGATAGCTACATTACACAGCTCGCAGATGCCGACATCGGTTTGTGCTTCCTCGCGCTCGGCGCACCCAAGCAAGAGCTATTCGCCGCGCATGCAGTTTCAAAAATCGATACGCTCGGGTTTGTGTCCATCGGCGCCGGATTGGATTTCATTGCGGGGACGCAAAAGCGCGCGCCAAAGTTCATTCGTGTCATTGCGGCCGAATGGGTGTGGCGGCTTTTGACCAACCCAAAGCGGTTGGGCCTGCGATACGCGCGGTGCATTGCGGTATTGCCACGGTTGTGTTGGTCAGCAGTCAGAGCGCGTTTGCGGCACAAAGGAAGACGATAGACCAACATGCTCGCAGCTAAGCTATCTATACTCAGTAAAGCTGCTCAGGTCACGACCACCAAGAATTGCTTCATAAACACGGAGCGTATACCGGGCCTTCGCATCCCAGTCATAATAACTGTGCGCATAGTCATGGCCCTTCTGTGCCATCGCGGCATGTGGTTCGGGATCAGCGATGCATCTTTCCATTGCTTTCCTATAATCATTGACCAAACCCTCCATCGGCTGCAACGCAACTGCAACACCCCGGCCGTTTGACGCAAGATCACCCGGCGCCCCGTAATTGGTTACAAGACAGACCATTCCAGAAGCCATGGCCTCGATAACCACTCCCGCCCCTAGTTCTCGGATAGATGGGAAGACAAACGCATCACACTGACGCATGAAATCAGCGACTTCACCTTGAGTCTTGCGCCCTTCAAAGATCACCCGCCCCTCCGCACCTGCAGCAGAAACGATTTCCGCCAGTCGCGGATGCTCGGGTCCATCTCCGACAATATGCAGCGTATGTTCTTTGAGAATCTCAGAGGTCGCAAAAGCGCGCACGACCGCCTCTGGTACTTTATAGGGCACCAGTCGGCCCGCAAATAAGAACCGTTTCGGTCCGGAACCGGAGAAAGGGACCGTTCGGCCATTGGCATGAAAAACACCTGGGTCAAAACCGATTTCGGGGAATGGTACAATCTTTGCCGGGTTCGTCGATTTAAGATCATCTATTGTATGTTGAAACCCAGCCATGACACAGGCCGCATTCTTGTAGGTCGAACGCGCAAAAGGCAGATAGCGGTATAGACCGCGGAGCTTGCGCAAACTCTCACGTTCGCGTTTTTGCTCTCCGGAAAAGGCCGCAGGCCAGTCAAGGTTGCCATTCAGTGGGCCGATGACGAATGGCGTGTTCGTGCGACCGGATAGATAGCTGGGCATGGCCGGGGACATGGGTGTGACACGGTGCACAATGTCGAATTCGTTGTTGCTCAACGCGGAACCAAAACCAGCGTAGGCCTGACGTTCAAAAGCGAGATAAGGCAAATAGGACATGATTTGGCTCGTTGACCATGCAACCTCATCTCCACCGCGCAGAATACGCTCAAGGCGATACATCGGCGCTGCGAGCCATTCATTGTCGATATACCGGACACGATCAGAAAGCTCTTTCGCTTTCTCAATGTTTTCACGGTTCCGCACATGGGTGACGACGGTGACTTCTGCAACGTTGCTGAGTGCACGCGCATATTTGTAGCCAACAATCGGCAACGAAGGCCACTCGGGATTACAGTGCTCGGCCAGAACAAGAATGCGCAGTGGACGGGTCATTATTTACCTTAATCAATATATTTGATTTCAAGGCTACAGTGCGCGGCAGATTGGAGCAATTCCTTCATCGTTGGTCACTTTGACCAGATCGCGCTTTTGCAAGGAAAGCCGGCCACCATCAGCCGTTGATCCGCAATGCATGATCAAACGCGTAGCTTCCAGTACTCCTGCCAACGCTGCTGTAACTGCGGTGCCATCCACTGTTGCGCCTTAAGCTTCTCTGGTCTGAAATCCTTAAATGCCGTCTCGGCCTTTGGCAGACGGTTCTTGGCACCCCACAAAAGTATATTCAGCGCCATCGTCGCCCAGACATTTGCAAGCGCAGGATCGTTGTGCCGGCAGGAAAGCGCGCTGCGGTATGCCACATAGGCAAATTGATATTCCTTATCGCCACCAAGCTGGAAACGTTTCAATCTTGCGAGCAGACTGTTGACGCGCTTGATTGGTGGCATCTTTTGCAAACGTGGCAAGGCCCCTTCCACGCCCTTAATCGGTTCGCCGACCATCACCTCGGGAAACAATTTGGCTATCTGATAGTGGTAGTAGGCGCGTGGGCCACCCCAATAATGTTCGATTAAGTCTTCGCAAGTAGCAACTTCGGTGTGTTGCGTAAGGACGATGGAAGTTGCGAGTTGTTCTGCAGTGAACATGTCGCAAAGGCGTACGATTTCCCGCATCGTCGCGATTGCATCCACCATGTAGTGCGCATCGGATGGATCCAGACCAACAACACCTGTGTTGTACATAAACGTCGAGGGCGCAATTTCGTACCCCGCTACTGCGCCGCCGCTGTCCTGTATCAATGCTTCCCACTGTCGCCATGCGGAGCTGTCGACGAGGGAGTGCTCTCTTTCGTTCAAGAGCGCGCGGCCAGGCCCCACGCGATCGAAAAGGTACTTAGGGTGGGCCTGAAATACTGTATCAGCATCCATAAGGATAATCGGTGCATCAAACAGATCAAGCGCGTAAGCCAGCACATGTTGCTTGGCAGCGTGGCAAAACGTTCCTCCCAACTGCCATTCGTGGATCATTTGATCTTCGATCAGAAGCTGCTCGGCAGGGAGATCCGGCCGCATATTTCTGCGGTCAGAAGCAAATACCACTCTTATATCAGCCGGGTCTTGCCGCAAGAATTGTTGTGCTGAAAGGACACTGTAACTCAGCTCGAGATGGTACTCGCG
>CAYZKE010000164.1:0-4064 GCA_964478505.1 uncultured Loktanella sp. | reverse complement strand
GCAAGAATTGTTGTGCTGAAAGGACACTGTAACTCAGCTCGAGATGGTACTCGCGCCCCACCGATCCGTATAAGAAAAAAAGCAGAGTTCTCATATAACACGGTCCTGCTACAGCGCTCTACGTGAAGAACATAAACCATCTACGTTTCTACAGCATGACCGCACAACGCCGCATGTAACCCCAACGCCCGTATCGGCGCAACACCTTGGGCTATTGATACGCCATAATTCAAACCAGAGGAGTGCGTTTAAAGCGAATCCGCGGAACCGATCATTGGCGAAGGCGCAACAGCTATCTTGTCGTAGTAGTCACTCATCGCGCAATTATGCTAGCATTTCAAAATTACATATTTTGACGATATTCAGCCTTGCTTGTGATCGGCGCAAAGAGAGGAAGTTCATTGAAGGTTTTGCTTTTCCAAATGTATGGCAATCGACGCGCCTATCATTTGGAGCTCACTTACAGCATTCTCTCCGCGTTCCGGTTCTTGAAGGATCGTCATGCGGACATACAAATTGTATTGGCGGCCGATGAGGCCAACATGCGGCCCGACCTCCCTGTCGAACACCTCCTGATGACGCCGAAGATGCTTTATGAATGGCAGCTGGGCGGAAAATATAATCATGCGGTAAAGCCTCACATCCTTGCGCATGCACTTGATGTTTTTGGCGCCCCGACAATACAAATGGATACCGACACCGTCTTTCACTCAGACCTCGCCCGCCTCTTCGACAATGTAGGCCCCGGTCGCACCCTTATGAACAAGTGTGAAGGCCCCTTGATCGATAGCCCCGCGTGGGATCAATGGGAGACTGCGGTGGCAAACAGTGGCGGGGACCTTCGCGGCTACAAGTTTTCACCTTCGACAAAAATGTATAACAGCGGCGTCGTAGGTATAGACCCGCAGGATGCTGGCCATATCGCATACGCGATCTCTGTGATGCAACGCATCGTCGAACTCAGTGACATGTTCACAGCCGAACAACTCGCGACGTCAATCGTGCTTTCCCATCATACCGAGGTTACGACTTGTGAAGACAGCGTTGAGCACTATTGGGATGGTCCCCGGGTATATTACCAGCATCAGATGAACAGCATGTTTCCGTGCGTTCTGGAAGGGGCCGGAATTAAAGATGCCACGATGCAACTAGAGCCTCTGCAAAAAGATTTAAAAGGCACACTGTCGTCTCGTATTGCCGCGCGTATCAAAAGGCTTCAGCGGCGCGCGGGGCCTGAGTACGGCGCGGCCTATACGGCCTATATATCGGGTCTTGCACTACGCAATACCGACGCTGCGCTCGCGAATGTATGGGCAGATCGCTCGTTGAACCTGTTGCAGTGGGCTCTGAGACAAGAACGACCTGTCGGAATTAGGCATGATTTCCATCTTTTCACAGAAGGGTCGATAGACCAACAAGAATGGATGAAGCCAGAGCTGCGAGACCGCTGGCGCGGCTATTGGGCAGACGCGAAAACCTGCAATACTGAGAGGCTGTCCCAATGAAACCACAGCACAGCAACGGTGAGGCTCAGCCCGACAACGCCGTAGAGCAGATCATGCCAAGGATCCCAAGCACCATGTTTATACGCAAGTCTGGCAACCAGAGGGTGAACAATGATCTGCGATAACCAGACACCGATCAGCGCCCCTGCAAGTCCGTAATACTCCATTCCGGCGATGAATAGAATGGTTTGCACCGTGGCCTTGATCAGGAGAAGATAAAAGACGCCGCGTGAATCCCCGTTGCCCAAAGCTGAAAAGTCATATGTCATGCCAATGAGGTACGGCACATTCATGCACGCAATGGCGACAACGATAATTCCAGCCGGATGGAACCGCGGATCATACAGTAGCTCAACGATCCATACACCCAAGAAGGCTAAGGCAAACTGCATAGCGAAGATGAAGCCCGTCATTGCAAATCGCGCTTGGCGGACCTTGGCATAATTGCTTGCGGATGCGCCGGGTGGTCGTTCTCTATGCATCGGGATCATGACTTGCCCCATGATGCGCGCAGACAAAGCCTGCGGAAAACTGGCCATGAAATAGCCAATGTTGTAGATGCCAAGTGTCGTCAAAGACAGGTATTTCCCAAGAATGGCTTTGTCGCCCTGCGTCAGAAGAAAGCCACATAAAGTACTCAGGAAGATCCATTTTCCGAACTTGATAAGTTCAGAAGCAGCATCGGGACTCCAACGCAACTTGTTGCGCGGCCCCGGCAGGAACATATTCATGATGAAAAGCCGTACCAAGGCACCAAGCACACCGCCGATGATCAGCGACCATACAGTCTTCATCTGCCATGCGAGTATCAAAAGCATACCAACGCTGATGACCTGAGAGACAAAATCAAGAAGTGTAACACGTCTAAGGGTCAAATGCCGACTTGCGGCATCAATCCGTGTCGGGTTGAAACCGGCAACCAGCAATGACAAGCCCGCAACCGGCAACATTGCCCTAAGCAGTTCGTTGTCATAAATCCAAGCGGCGAAGATGCCCAAAAAGCAGCATGCTATCCAGAGCACGACGCCGCGGATAATCTGGATGGTCCATGCTGTATCAAGGAAATCCGGATCGTCACCTCTTGGACTTTGCTGGATTGAGAGCGACACGCCTATGTCTGACAGCATCGTCAATCCTACCAGAAACACGGTAATCAATGCCATCACGCCAAAGGCTTCGGGAAACAACAGTCGGGTCAGGATAAGATTTGACCCCATCCGAATGAACTGAGATGCGAAGTGACCAGCGGTGATCCAACCTGAACTGCGGATGAGCCGGGCACCAATACCAGCTCCGCTCACAAGATTTCTCAACATAGCCTGTCACTTGTCAAAGTTGGGATCAGCCGGCCTTCAACCCTGATGCACTGACTAAGAAAATTCGACAAAAAATAACTCATTCGATTTTGGGGAACTGCTGAAGGTAGCGATCGGAACACGCCAAAAACCCTTTTGAAATCAAGTCTTCAGTATCAACAAAAAGCTGTTGATTTCGCCCCGAGATAACAAAACCGGCTTCACTCTGTAATCTCGATATCCGCTTTGCGTTTTCGCCATGATCCCAAGCCATGTTTCGTTGAACCGCTAGATCACGCTCCAGAAGGTTGCCGCAGAACTTGTAGTGTTGGATCAAGAAGGCAAAATCCGCACAGTGGACATTGCCCGAGCAATGCGCGTGGGAGTAGAGATCAATCCCGCCCTTGTTTCGCACCATTCTATGTGTTGTCAGGCAACAGTTTTCCCCAAAGACTTCGTTACGAATGCCCCCAAACATGAACTTAATGTCATGATTTGAGATCGCGTTGTCTTTCAAAAACCACGAAAAATCTATGTTCTCCGCGTCAAAGTAGTCATAATACGAAATGTCTTCCAAGCTATATTGATCAAAGCGGCGCACGCTGTCCGCGTATGACCAGTCAGACGTCGTTTCTATTGCGAATGGCGAAAACAGATCGAGGCATTGACCGATCACCGCATCATAATTGTGCATATTGCAGTATGCGGCAAACTTAGAGATGTGCCGCCCCTGCCCCCTTCCGAACGAGACTAATTCGTCACTATCGACAAACAAGAACCAACCACCCTTCACAAAACGCCTCGCAATCCGTGAGCGCAACAAGCACTCAAATCTTTTGACTGGCAAAGTGTTCAGGAAGACGCTCACATCATCCGCATCAACGAATAGTTCTCTGGTCCTATCGGTCGAGCCATTATCTATCAGAAGAATATGTTTCACCCCAAGAGCACGATGGTGATCAATCAGCTTTTCAAGATAGTACTCTGCATCTTTCACCAAACTCACCAAGACAACGTCATCTGCTCCGACGGTGATCTGTTTGTTACCGGAGACATGTTTTGTACGAAAAGAGACCAATGCCTTGGCGTAGGTCGTGGCTAAGGCTCCGCTGATCTTGTCCCTGATCCGAGAGTATAGTGATCGGGTCATCAATCGCAGCACTGCCTGATAAGCATGTGCTTCAGTACCTTTGGCGCAATTGTCATAAGCTAACGCCTCATTCCTTGAGATAGAGGTTTCTTACGGCCAAATATTCCGCAGTAG
>CAYZKE010000163.1:5880-7135 GCA_964478505.1 uncultured Loktanella sp. | reverse complement strand
GGCGGTCTCGAACAGCACGGTGCGGGCGGGCACGCGCATCAGGGTCGAGAACATCTGCGCCACCCCGATGCCTGCCCCGATCATCAGGATGTTGGCGATGATCATCGCCGCGAAAATCGTATAGACCATCGTCGGGTCCATGATGAACAACAGCGGTCCGGGATTGACGCCATGCAGCATCATGGCCGCCAGCATGATCGCCGTTGCCGCGCTGCCCGGAATACCCAATGTCAAAAGCGGCACCATCGCCGCCCCTGTTGTCGCATTTTTGGCAGCCTCGGGTGCAGCCAGACCTTCCTCAATGCCGGTCCCGAAATCTTTGCCGCGCTTGGACACCTGCTTTTCAATCCCATAGGCGATGACAGCACCCGGCGTGGCCCCCGCACCAGGGATCATGCCGATCAGACAACCGATCCCTGTGCCGCGTGCGATGGCACCTTTCACGTTCAGGATATCGCGAAAGCTGGCCCCGATCGCTTTACCTTCGGACTTCTTCGGCCGCAGATCACGGTCCGTTGCCAAAAGGTCCACCACTTCGCCAATCGCGAAAAGACCGATCATGACAACCACAAAACGAATGCCGCTTTCCATTTCCGGCACACCGAAACTGAAACGGGCCTGACCATAGAGCGGATCAACACCCACAGTGCCGACAACGATCCCCAAGAGCAGAGATACCATTGTGATGACCGGCTGATCCTTTGCGATCGCGATGACACTGACGAGGCCGAGAATGGTGGCGGCAAAGAATTCAGGCTGCGAGAACTTCAGTGCGAAACTTGCAAAAGGGGCCGACAGGAACGCCAATACCAGCGCGCTGACCAACCCGCCCGTTGCAGACGCCGTCACAGCAATTGTCAGGGCGCGCTTTGCTTCGCCACGCTTGGTCATCGGGTAGCCATCCCATGTGGCAGGAAGAGACGCTGGTGTGCCCGGCACATTGATCAGAATGGCCGAGATCGAGCCACCAAAGACGCCCCCGACATAAATCCCTCCAAGGAACAGCATGGATTGGGTCGGTTCCATCACATAGGTAAAGGGCAATGCCATCGCCATGGCATTGACGAAAGAGATTCCCGGCAACGCCCCCGCGACGACGCCGACCATCAGGCCTGTCACGATCGTCATGAACGACCAGAATTGGAATGCGGCTAGAAATCCGCCGCCCAGTAGATCTAACGCAGCCATCAGGTTTCCAATCCGCTAGTAAATACCGGTTGCCCGTAGCAACCAGATACTGAAATTATCAAAGACG
>CAYZKE010000163.1:0-5870 GCA_964478505.1 uncultured Loktanella sp. | reverse complement strand
AGGCATCAGCGCCAAGCCCATGAACAGCCACAAGAGCGCGATTGTCCCGATCAGGGTCACCGGCACAACCACGAACACGTTGCGTAGACCGCCGAAAAGGCACCAGACCAAAATGAAAGTGGCGGTCGCCGTCGCAAATCCGATCTTCGGTAGTATCCAACCATAAGCAACGATCATGATCAGCCCGATGATCGCTTTCCCAAAATGGTAGTGCGTGTCTTCAACAGGTATCGACAATGTTGACTTGCGGCCCGCAGCGCTGAGCACCCAGATGTCGCGCGCGATCCAAAGAGCCGAAAAAAGCGCCATGCCCAGCAACATGGCGCGCGGCCATGCAGCAGGCCCAAGGCCGATCCTGCTGGCTGTCTGGTCGCTTTGAAACATATGGGCTGGCAGGACAAGCGCCAGCACCAACAGGCCAAGAGGTATCAGCGTCGGCAAAAGACGCAGGTAGCCGGGGGGGATGCCCCGCCCGGCCCGCGGCATCTGGCCAATGTCTTTATTTGGTTTTGCAGACGCCATTGCTCCCCCCGCGCCTAGTTGGCGAGTTGTGCCGCGATCAGATCGCGGAAGTCGCTGACCATCGCTTGCGCGGCATCACCCGTCACAGGTGTGATGCAAGAGTAGGTCTTTGTACAAAAGGCCTTCCATTCATCAGATGCAGTTGCTGTTGCGACAGCGTCTGACAGTTTGGCCACAACATCTGCGGGTGTCCCAGCGGCCACCGCGATGGTGCGGTAATTATCGAGGCCCGAGATATCAATGCCGAGCTCGGCTGATGTCGGCACATCGGGAAACTCGGGATGACGCTCTGCTGCGAAAACGACGACCGGAACAAGCTGACCCGCCTGAACAAACTGCGCCACATCGCCCGGTTCTTCATAGATCGCTGAGGTATGCCCCCCGATGGGTGACGCATAGCGCTCTGCCGGAGCCTGAAAAGGCACATTCTCCATTTGAATTCCCGCATTCGCCAAGAGCTTGAGCGTCACATCGTCTTGCGTGCCATAGCCTGATGTCGCCACCGTGATGGCACCGGGATTGGCTCTCGCATAGTCGAACAGGGCTTCGGCGGTTTGATGGTCGCCACTTGCCGGCACAAACAGGAACGAGGGCGAGCTTTGGACAACGGCGATCACCTCAAAGTCCTCGGGCTTGTTGTCACCCAAACCAGATGCCCAAGACGCCACAGTCAGCGAAATTAAGGTCCCCATCGTGTAGCCGTCAGCCGGGTTGGTACGCAGCTGCGTCAACCCCGCATTGCCCGACGCGCCGCCAACATTGGACACCGGAACAGATACGCCCAATGGCCCTTCCATCAGTTGCGCCATCGTCCGGCCCATCAGGTCCGCACCGCCGCCCGGACCAAAGGTCACGATGAGCTCTACCGGGCGGTCAGGATAGCCTTGGGCCATAGCCGCGCCGCCGATTGCCATTGAACCCATAAGCAGTGTCGCACCAAGG
This sequence comes from uncultured Loktanella sp., assembly GCA_964478505.1. Lineage (GTDB taxonomy): Bacteria > Pseudomonadota > Alphaproteobacteria > Rhodobacterales > Rhodobacteraceae > Yoonia. The sequence continues at coordinate 4,406 of CAYZKE010000163.1, read as the reverse complement.
GTCATTTTTCCAAGTCGTGTCGTCATGTCTTCCTCCCAGTTTTGGTTTTTTGCCCGGATACCCTTTTGGTGTACCGGGGGTTTGGTAATGCAGCCTCCCCTCCTCCTCAGGATTGGCTGCGGCATCTCAGGCCGTCATGTCTGCCAGCCTCAGTCGTTGGATTTTGCCGGATGGTCCCTTCGGCAAATCGTCAAGAATGTGCACCACATCGGGGCATTTGAATTTCCCAAGCTTTCCAAGGCAAAGCGCGATCAATTCCTCTTGGCCGATTGTGGCACCGTCACGCAGCTTGACGGCTGCTTCGACCCGCTCTCCGTAACTTGCGCAGGGGCGGGCAAAGGCCGCTGCCTCGACCACGTCAGGATGCGCATAAAGCACCTCATCCACTTCACGCGGGGCGATGTTTTCGCCACCTTTAATGATCAACTCTTTCAGGCGTCCGGTGACGAAGACATAGCCGTCTGCGTCAATCTTGCCCAGATCACCGGTCCGTAGCCAGCCTGTATCCGTGAATGTGCCGCGCGTCGCTTCGGGGTTTTTATAATATTCCCGCATGACATTCGGCCCCTTGATGGCAATTTCACCTTCGGTGTCAGGTCCCAGCGGGCACTGATCGGGCGACAGGATCGCAACCTCGTTGCCGTAGGCGAGCCCCGGCGATCCGATCTTGCGCAACCCCGGCGGTAGCGGGTTCGACAGAATTTGCGCGGCTGTTTCCGTTAGGCCCATCGTCTCCACAATCGGAATGCCAAAACGTGTCTCGAAAGCCTGTTGGGTTTCCACGGCAAGGGCGGATGACGCGGAGCGTCCGAACCTGATCCGCCCCTTGGTTGCTTCATCAGGATTTTCCGCACTATGCAGCAGGTGCGAGATGATCGTCGGGACAACCGAAAACCATGTAATCTGGTAGTCTGCGCAAGTCTTCCAGAACCGGCTGGCCGAAAACCTGTCACAGACCACCACCGAGCCGCCCGCGATCAGCGGCCCCATGATCGTCACGCATAGTCCGTTGATGTGATAGATCGGCAGCACGCAAAGGCCCCGATCACTATCTGACAGATGATGTGCCAGCGCAGGTGTCCAGCCCCCGGCCAGCAGGCTTGCATGGCTGTGCAAAACACCCTTTGGTCGCCCCGTCGTGCCTGACGTGTACATCAACAGCGCATCATCCTGCGCGTCCAGATCGGATAGATTCCCGTCTGCCGTGCCCTCGGGCCATGCGATGTCTTTTCCGACGAAGATCGCACGCGCGCTGACATCATGCATCGCTGCAGCAGTTGTTAGCAAATCGCGCTGCGTTTCATTGACCAGAACTACGGCCGCGTCGGAATGCGATAAGGCATAGCCAATTGCCTCGGCCCCCGCGACAAGGTTGATGATAGTCGTGCGAAAGCCACCATACAGAACGCCGAAAAGGCACAATATGCCTTGGCGGCTGTTTGGCATCATCAAAGCAACGCTCTCGCCTTTGTGCAGGCCCATTCCCGCAAGCTTGGCCGCGATCGCTACCGCACCACTGCGCAGTTCGGCCCATGTCAGCGCAGCGTCGCCAGGGAAATAGTGGCTGATCACATCACCTTGTGTATCGGCGCGCATGTCCAGCCAACTGCGGACAGTCCCCGTCGGCGGTGTTGGCGACACCTGCGTCATTTGCCCACCGCAGCCCAATAGGCACCAAATACATCTTCGAGGCTGGGTTCGCGCGCCGCTATCGGGCGGACGACCTTGGTGCGCTGCATGAAATGCGTCCAATGCAGGTTGTCATCAATCGAATTCCCACCCCAGCTGCCGCAGCCCATCGACAAAGAGAAGGGCAGACCGTTTTCGAAAGAGCCGCCTGTGGCAAATGTATGCGCCTGATTGACGATCACCCGACAGGTCGGCATGTGCCGCCCCAGGTCTATCGGGCGGTCAGGATCGCTGGAATGCAGCCCGATCGAGTGGCCCGCACCCTGATAGGCCAGCACGCGCTTGGTAATCGCTACCGCATCGGCATAGTCCCGCGCCCGATAAAGGGCCAGGACGCGGCTGAGCTTTTCGCCGGACAGCGGGTGGTCAGGGCCGATCCCGTCGGTCTCAACAGCAACAAAGCGCGTTCCGGCAGGCACAGAGCCCGAAAGCCCCAGCTTTTCAATCATGATATCGGCGTCCTTGGCAATCACCTCGCGATTGAGATGCCCGTGGGGCCAGAGCTTTGCGATGATACCGTCGGCCTGCGCGGCAGACACGAGGGCCCCACCCTCTGCGGCCATCGCTTCTACAAAGGCATCATAGACCGCATCCACGACCACCAACGCATTTTCAGAAGAGCAGGACGTTGCATTATCGAAAGTTTTGGAGGCCGTGATCTTCGCCGCTGCCGCCACCAGATCGGCCGTCTCATCAACGATCACGGTTACATTGCCTGCACCGACACCGACAGCGGGTGTGCCGCTTGAATAGGCACGGCGGACATTGTCCTGACTGCCTGTTACCACGGCAAGTTCGGCCAGTTCCAGCAGGCGCTGTGTGTCGGCCTTGTTGCCCGGCGGAGGGATCATTTGCACCAGATGCTTGTCCTCACCGATCTTGTCGAATTCGGCGTGGATAAAGCCCAACAGCATCTCACAGCAGGCCACCCCCTTTGGGGACGGCGACAAGATAATGGCGTTGCCGCATTTCAGCGCGTTAATGACATTGTTTGCAGGTGTTGCAGCCGGGTTGGTGGATGGGACCACGGCCCCGATAACCCCAAGCGGGCGTGCGATCTCGGTGATCCCTGTAACCGGATCATCGGACAAGATGCCAAAAGTCCGAGCATCCGCGATATCGCGCATAAGCCCAAGCGTCTTGCGGTGGTTCTTGGTGATCTTGTCGGGCACGTTGCCAAGACCCGTGGTCTCCACTGCAAGTTCGGCCAGTTGGCGGTTGCGATCCGGCTGCATGATCGCCCAGGCGGCAGCCTGAGCGGCACGGTCATAGCGGGCCTGACTGCCCTGCGCCTCATACTTGGCCTGGGCCGCACGTGCTTGCGCAATCAAGGTATCAACATGGCTCGGGTCAGAAGAAATTGACATTCAGTGCACCCCATTTTCAGTCAGCACATCAAAAGGTACGTCATGAAAATAGTATTGCAAACGTTTTCATAAAATGGCACTTTAGAGGTGAATTATTATGAAAAAACAATCCTATAAGATCGATATCTTTTCGGTGGCCAAGGCGGCAGGTGTTTCTGCGGCCACTGTTTCGCGCGTGATGAACCATCCCGATCTGGTCAATCCCGCGACGCGCAAAAAGGTTGAACGTGCCATTCGCAAGACCGGCTATGTCCGCAACCGCGCAGCACAGGCCATGCATGGTCGGCGCAGCGCCACGCTCGGGCTTGTCGTGCCAACCGTGAATTATTCAATCTTTGCCGAACTGGTCCAATCCTTCAACGACGTCGTTTCAGATCTGGGCTTTACGCTGCTGCTGGCGACCCATGGTTATGACCTGGGCGTTGAATATCATGTCCTTCGCAAACTTCTTGAACACCGTGTCGACGGGATCGCCCTGATCGGACTGGACCACAGCGACGACACCTATCAGCTCCTTGCCTCGCAGAACGTGCCCGTTGTTGCCGCGTGGAGCTATGCCGAGACCTCGCCCATTTCCTGTATCGGTTCTGACAATCGCGAGGCGGGTCAGCTCGCAGCGCAGCACCTTCTGTCGCTGGGCCATAAACGCATCGGATTGATTTTCCCGCCAACCCAGGAAAACGACCGCGCCCGTGGTCGGCTGGAATCTGTTCGCGACACCCTGAAAATGGCAGATATTGATCTGCCTGACGCGTGGATCGCGCAGTCGCTTTATAGCATCGCACAGTCAAAGGCGGTCTGTCTTGATCTGTTGCGCGAGCCGTATGGCCTTACTGCCCTGATTTGCGGCAACGATATCATTGCCCAAGGGGCGATGGCTGCGGCGATGCAACTTGGATTGCGCATTCCGCAGGATCTGTCGATTGTCGGTATCGGCGATTTCGCAGGCTCAGCCGATATGTTTCCTGCTCTTTCGACTGTGCAAATTCCCGCGCATCTGATCGGCAAGGAGGTTGGACAATATCTTGTGGAGCGGGCAGCGGACTCTGACACCCGCACGATCCTGAGGCGCAAGATCAACGCCGTCCTTAAACCCCGACAGACCAGCGCACGACCATCTGGATCATTCACATCCACCTCAGCAGGACAGTGACCGCGGGTTGGCCGCTCGGCAATCGCTCTGGTCGTATGACGGAAAGACCAGATCAACTTCAAGACACACCCTATAGCGCGAGATCCGCCATAAGTGCATCCTTGGAGTAGTCCTCTTTCGCCGCAGTCCGCTTGACCTTACCCTGTTCAATCACGGTAAACCTATCGGCGATCCGGTAGGCAAAGTCGGCGTTCTGC